>JAYSVR010000274.1:0-18727 GCA_043718445.1 Acidobacteriota bacterium
CGGGCGATGCGCTCGACAATGTGTTTTATGTCGCGGGCTTGGCGCGCAGCCGCGTATTGCAGCGACACTTCAAAGCTGAATCCGTTCGCTTCTTTTTGCCTGCTGCCCAAAAAACGGGTTGGCGTTCGGTTGAGTTACGTCAGCATCAGCCATGAAACTCGCGCATCCTCAGCGCAGTTCGTTTTTGGGATTCCGTCTTGTCACAACTGGACACCTTGCGTCTGCTGCGTCTGGGTTTTTGGGTGCAGATACAGGGCTTTGGCTTTGGCACGCGGCTTGGATAAGGAAGTCCAATACGAAATTCCCCTGAAGGAAACCAACTATGCAAACTCTGTTTCAAGACCTGCGTTACGGCGCGCGAATGTTGATGAAAAGACCGGGCTTCACGCTGATTGCGGTGCTGACGCTGGCGCTGGGTATCGGCGCGACGACGGCGATTTTCAGCGTGGTGGATGGCGTGTTGTTGCGCGCGTTGCCTTATCCGCACAGCGAACGCATCGTGCAATTGCGCGAGGTCAACGAACGCGGCGGCGGCATTCGTTTTGCCGAGCCGAACTTTCAAGACGTGCGCGCGCGACAACGTACGCTCGAAGCCGTGGCGCAATATGCGGGCGGTGGCATCATCGTGACGGGCGGCAAAGAAACGGTACGCGCCCGCGCCTTTTGGGTGTCGGGTGATTTCTTTCGCGTCACCGGCGTGCAGCCCGCGTTGGGTCGCGGCTTTTTGCCTGAAGAATCGAAACCGGGCGCGGGCGCGTTTGTCGCCGTGGTCAGTCACGGATTCTGGCAGCGCCAGTTGGGCGGCAGAACCGATTTCACCAACGTCAAGCTCAATGTTGACGGGCCTTCATTCACCGTCATCGGCGTCTTGCCGCCGGGCGGTGGCTATCCGCAAGACGCAGACCTCTGGGTTCCGCGCGAAGTCGAAGGCCCGCAAAATTCGCGCACCGCACATAACTGGCATGTCATCGCACGAGTGAAAGCCGATGCCACGCTCGAACAAGCGCGCGCCGATGTCAGTTTGATCGGCAAGCAGTTGCGGCAAGAACACGGTAAGCAAATTGATTTGACTGATGTTTCGTTGACGCCGCTAAAAGAATCCATGACCGACAGTGTGCGCAGCGGTTTGTGGATGATGCTTGCGGCGGTTGGCTTATTGCTGATCGTGGCTTGTGCCAACGTCGCCAATTTGATTTTGGCGCAAGCCTTCACGCGCACGGCGGAATTTAGCGTACGCGCGGCGTTGGGCGCTTCGCGCTGGCGGATGGCGCGGCAATTCGTCACCGAGAATTTGTTGCTCGCCGCGTTGGCTTGCGTACCCGGCATTCTGCTTTCTTTCTGGGGCGTAGACTTCCTGCTCAGTCTCAACGAAAACAACCTGCCGCGTACGGCGGAAATCGCTGTGAATTCGCGCGCGTTGCTGTTCACCGTCGGCTTGTCGTTCGTCATCGCCGTCGTATTGGGCTTGCTGCCGTTATTGCGCTTTGCCAACACTGATTTGCACGCGCAACTCAAAGAGGGCGGACGCGGGCAGAGTCCGTCAGTGCTGGCAAACCGTTTGCGCGCATCGCTGGTCGTAGCCCAAATCGCGCTCACACTGGTCTTGTTGATTGGCGCAGGTTTGCTCGGACGCAGCTTTCTGAAATTGATGCGCACCGACACCGGCTTTCAACCCGAAAGCGCCGTCGCTATGACGCTTTCGTTGCCGACGACGATTGATAAAGCACAGGAAGCGCAGCTCAAACAGTTTCACGAGCAATTGCTCGAACGCCTCGATACCATGCCGGGCGTGGCCGCTGCCGGAGCCATCAACGCCTTGCCGCTTTCGGGACGCGGCTCAAACGGTACGTTTCAAAAAGACGGCAATCCGGCGACGAAAGGCGATGCTGATTTTCGGCTTGCCAGCGGCGGATTTTTCGCGGCGCTCGGCGTACCGTTGTTGCAAGGCCGCACATTTCAAATCGGCGACACGGGCAGCGCGCCTGATGCCTGTGTCATCAACCAATCGCTCGCGCGCCAATACTGGCCGAACGAAAACCCCCTCGGACGCACGATTCAATTCGGCAATATGGATGGTGATAAAGACCTGTTGCACATCGTCGGCATCGTCGGCGACATCCGCGATGAGGGACTCGATCAACCCGTTGTGCCGACGGTTTATGCCAACTCGTTGCAACGTCCGCAATGGTGGCAGGTGTCGAATCAGTCTTATGTCGTACGCGCACAACTGCCCGCCGCGACTTTGATTCCCGCGCTGCGCGACGCGACGCAATCGCTCAACCGCGATGCCCGCGAAGTGATGATGCGCTTTCAAACCTTGAATGAAGTCGTGAGTTCATCACTCGACGCGCGCCGTTTTAGCCTCGTCATCTTTGGCGTATTCGCCGTCCTCGCCTTGTTGCTGGCGGCCACGGGTGTTTACGGCGTGATGAGTTACGCCGTCACGCAACGTACGCACGAGATTGGCGTGCGTCTCGCGCTGGGCGCGCAAAAGTCCGACGTGTTGCGACTGGTCGTAGCGCAAGGGATGCGGCTGGCCTTGCTCGGCGTCGCCATCGGCGGCATCGCGGCTGGCGTATTGTCAAAATGGATTGCGGCTTCGTTGCACAACCTCAGCCCCACCGACCCGCTGACTTATGCCGCAATCAGCGCGCTGTTAATTCTGGTGGCACTGTTGGCGTGCTGGATTCCGGCGCGGCGCGCAGCGCGTGTTGATCCGATGATTGCGCTCAGGTGCGAATAGCTGTGGTGTGATTTATACCGAACACGGGCAGAAGTTGAGCTTCCTCCTTCGAAGACAGAAGAGAGAATACGGAACAGGCGGAAATAACGGAACAAACAGAAAAGCAACACAGAAAAACTTCCGTCTGTTCTGTTATTTCCGTCTGTTCCGTATTCTCAAAAAAGTCTCGGCTGAAAAGCGCAATCTATGACCGTACGCGGTATAGCTGCGCAGCCACGTTATCACCCGGTTTAGCTTCCTCATTGGTTTTTAACGCACTCTGATTACAGAGATAACGCACCTCTTGCCAAAGCTGTCGCGCCTTACTTGCGAGTTTTTGAAAGCCATTGGAATTTTCGGAAATGCCTCACCTCAAGATGAATATCACTGTCTGCGATTCACGTTCAGCCCTTTAAGACACAACATCACAACCCTTTCTCTATCTGTTTTTCATTGTTTTTAGGCCGATAAACCGGTGCTTTCCACCCGGCGCGTTGGTATGGCAGTTGCGCTTCGGGTCTTCGTATTTCCAGACAAGTGGATTGGAAGGGAGTTCAACGGCGCGGCACTTTCGTCAGCCGTAGCCAGCTTTTGCGCTCGCCTTTCCACCGCGCTGGACTTTTCCCAGGAGGACGCAATGAGGCAATTGGAA
This sequence comes from Acidobacteriota bacterium, assembly GCA_043718445.1. GTDB lineage: Bacteria > Acidobacteriota > Blastocatellia > RBC074 > RBC074 > JACPYM01. The sequence goes on from JAYSVR010000274.1 coordinate 3,375, forward strand.
AGATTTCTATTTTTACGGAAAGTTATAGCGGCGAATGTCTGCTTGTTTGTATTAACACTCGTTGGCTCGGCAGTAGTCGTGGTTGCGCAAACCGGTACCGCAACAGTGCGCGGCACAATTACTGACGCGCAAGGCAAGGCCGTACCCAATGCGACGGTCAAGCTCGTCGCCAGCGAACGAAATTTTGAACGGGTGCAAACCGCCAGCAGCGAAGGCGGCTATGTATTCAACGCCATCCCGCCCGGCGAATATCGCGTCGAGGTCGAGTCGGCGAACTTTCGCAAGACGCGCGTAGACAACGTGAACGCCGCAGTAGACACGACACGCGAGCTTAACGTGCAACTCGAAGTCGGCAATTTCACCGAATCGCTCAACGTCAGCGCGGGCAGCGAAGCGCCGCTCAATACGGCTGACGCGACCATCGGCAATGCGTTTGAGAGCAAGCGCATTCTTGAGTTGCCGCTCAACGCGCGCAACATCGTCGGCTTGCTTTCGTTGCAACCCGGCGTCAATCGCGGCGGCGAAGTCACCGGCGGACGCCGCGATCAAGCGAACATTCGGTGTTGCGCGGCGGCTTCCGCATTCTTTATGACCGCATCGGCAGCCAGTTAGCCGTGTCGTCTGAAAATCAAAACTCGTTCGGATTTTCTGCGACGACCACGAATGGCGCGAATGCGACGAACGCCACGACTAATCTGGGGCCGCTGGTTTCGCTCAACCCGAACGTGCGTGCGTTCCCGCGCATCGCTGCGCAACCGCAACTGAACTTCCCGTTGTCGTTTCCGGCGGACGAAAGCGACCGCATCATCGCGGGCATTGACCAGTCGCTGGTTTCGCCGAAGCAATACACCTGGAATATGTCTTATGGACGCGAACTGCCGAAGGGCTTTTCGTTCGAGGCGAGTTACATCGGACGCGCCGCGCGCAATCTTTTGTTGGTGCGTGACGTAATGCACATCAACAATTTGCGCGAACCGCAATCAGGGCAGGATTGGTATACGGCGGCGCGTTTGTTGAACGAACTGCGCGTAGCCAATACGCCGATCGCCAGCGTCACGGCGTTGCCGTTTTTTGAGCGCCTCTTCCCCAACCTCGCGGGCAATTACACGATCAACGGCGTATCCACGCGGCTGACGGCTTCGCAAGCGGCTTATCGCTTGCACGCGCGGCGCGGCGTCGGTGGCGTGAACAACACCGATTTCACCGACATTCAATTCAACATTGATGACGAAGGCATTTTCCCGAATGCGTTTTTCCATCCGCAATACGCGGCCTTGCAAACGCTTTCGACGATTGGTTTCTCAAACTATCACGGCGGCGCGTTCTCGTTGCGGCAACGTTTCAAAGACAGCTTTTTGCTCGACGTGAATTACACGCTTGCCAAAGCGATGGATAACGCCTCTACGCTTGAATCGCAGCGCGTGTTGAGCGGCGTGATTCGCAATCCGATCAATCCTGACCTTGAGTATTCGATCTCGAATTTCGACATCCGCCACAACCTCAACGCGAACTGGTTGATCGCGCTGCCCTTCGGCAAAGGCCGCCAGTGGTTCAGCGGCAGCAATAAACTGACTGATGCGCTGATCGGTGGCTGGCAACTGACCGGCATTATGCGTCTCAGTTCGGGCTTGCCCACCGGCACGCCGGGCGATGTGCAATGGGCGACCAACTGGCAAACCCCCAGCAACGGCGTACGCTTGCGCGAAGTCTTCACGACCAACGGCAGCAACGTGAGCGGACAGCCGAACGCGTTTAGCGATTCGCTCGCGGCTTATCAATCCTTCCGCAACGCGCGCGCAGGCGAAGTCGGCGACCGCAATCTGACGACCTTGCGCATCCCGACTTATTTCACGCTCGACGCTGGCTTGAGCAAGTCGTTCAAGCTGCCTTACGCCGAAGGCCACGCGCTGCAATTCCGTTGGGAAGTGTTCAACGTGACGAATACGCAACCCTTCGGCGTCTTTGCCGTAGGCGCGCTCTCGTTGCAACCCGAACCGTTTGCGGCCACGGCTGCACCGCCGAACTTCGGACGCTACTCCGGCTCGCAAACGCCCGTCGGCGAACCGCGCCCCGGTCGCGTAATGCAGTTCGCGTTGCGCTATTCGTTCTAACTGAACGGCATTGCACTAAACCAAAAGAGGCGCAAGGAACGTGAATCCTTGCGCCTCTTTTTTGTACTAACAATTGTTGCCGCGCATAGTGACAAGCGATATGCTGACGAACGAGAGGTGAATTTATGGAAATTACATTCAGCACAACGATTCCCGATGATGTCGCTGCCGGAATCCAAAATGGCAGCACGACGCCATTGGTGCGACGCTTGTTGGAACTGGCGGCCACTAAGGCTTATGAGGCCGACTTGATTACCAAGTATCAAGTTCAGGAAATGTTGGGTTATGAAACCCGCTTTGACGTAGACGTGCTTTTCAAAACTTATAACGTAGCTGATCGCAGCTTCACGCTGGAAGAACTTGAGCGGGAGCGAGCTACGGCAGCCACCCTGTTTGGCCAATGATTATCGTCTCTGACACCACGCCTCTCCATTACCTCATACTGATTGGTGAGATTGAGGTTTTACCTGCGCTTGCGCACAGCATCATTATCCCCTCAGCCGTCTTGCAGGAGTTGCAACACGAACGTACACCTGAGCCGCTAAAACGTTGGCTTGCCACTCCGCCCGATTGGATTGAGGTAAGGCCAGCCAACCTATCGCTTTTCAAACCGCAAAAGAAAATCGGCCCTGGCGAGACCGAAGCCATCGCACTGGCTTTGGAATGGGGAGCCACTTTGCTGGTAGATGACAGCGACGCGATCAAAGAAGCGCATCGGTTACAGCTTTCTACCCTGCGGCTTTTTACCTTGTTGGAAATCGCAGCGGGAAAGAATCTGCTGGATTTGGCTGAAGCGATTGAAAAAATGCGACGCACGAGCTTTCATCTTCCGCCTGCTGAAATCATTGAAGCGATGCTTGAGCGTGACCGCCAGAGAAAGCAGACCAACTGAAATTATTTGTATTGAGCCAAATGATGCGGACACAGCCACAGGTGATGGCCTTCTTTGGTGAGGATGCGTTTGAGAGTTTTTCAGCCTTCGACTAACGCAATTTCTTCCTCAGTCAGGTCATAAAGCTCATAAACCAGACGGTCAATTTCACGGTCGAGGTGTTGGCATTTGTGTTCATAAAAGCTCTGGTCGCGTTCGTTGCGGGCGGCGGCAAGCTGCTGTTTGGCGTTGAGCATCTGCTCTACCAGATTGACCATTTTGTCGTGTCGGGCTTTGTCTTGGGCGTCGGAAAAATTGATCGTGCGAATGGGCAATGACCGAATAAATCTGGCCTCATAACTGAACCATCCACCGCGCATTGACGTGGTTGTTTGATGAACGAACCATTCAAGTAATTTGCTATTGAGTAAAGCTAAAAGATATTCACGCGAGAGACTGGGTGAGACCAGAATTCCATAACCGCCAGACACTCCGCCAGTGAAGAAGGCCTCGCCAGTCACATCCAAAGAAAAAGCCGAATGCGGTGCAATATCAGGCGTGAAGATTTTAGGTAAACTCACTACGCCTAACGCTTGGTTTCGACCAAACCCATACCATTTTTGCCCGTGCATTTTTCCATTCTCACGATTTTCTAAGTAAGGCTTATTGGCGAGTAAGTATTCCCAAGTCAACGGGTATTTCGTTTTTAATACGACTTGAGAAATCAATTGCCCCTGTTCATAAGGAAACAAAATCAAACGATTCGTTTTTCTCAAAAGGAATCTTGAACTATCGCCCCCTTTAATAAGCGGATGCAATAAATCTGGTTCTAATAAGTATTCAGCTTGTTTCTCTGGGGAAAAAATTTTTACTTGTTTAGTGCTTCGCTCAGCCTCCTCGACTATGTAGATTTTGTCTGCGCTAGTTTTTAATCCCTGAAAAATTCGGCTCGTTACATCTTCGAGCTTTGTTTTGAATTCGGATAACTTTTCAAGTAGCCCAGCGTTATCACCAATCAAAAAATTCCAATCGGCTTCAGTCACAACCTCGGCGCGTACCATACCTTGCTGACATTCAGACGATTCTCGCCAGCTTTCAAGGTCTTGAACTTTAATGAGATGAAATTCGGTCGCAGTTTGTTTATTCAAATGCAGTAAGCAGGTGTAGGTCGTCGCGCCTGCAAAAACCTGTTGGTCGCCAAAGTGAACCACGTGAGCTAAATGCCTGCCAGCAGCGATGAGCCTGCGCAACGGTGCGCCATACTGAGCATTGAAAAATTTGTGTGGCAAGATGTACCCAAGTTTGCCCGTTGGATTTAATAAGCTGAGCGCCTTCTCAACGAAAACAACATAAATATCGTAATTGCCTTTACTCGCCGACTGATAACTGCGCCTGAAATACTCAACCGACTGCGGCGTGTTTTCCTGCAAAGTCTGAATACGAATATATGGCGGGTTCCCGACAATCGCGTCAAAGCCGCCGTCTTTCATAATTTTCGGGAATTTATCCGTATAACTCATCGGGTTGAGTTTTCGTTCATCTTCATCTGTGAGTGAGTAATTGAATAACGCCCCCATTGAGACATCCCAATCAATCAGCGAGTTGCCGCACACGATGTTATGGCCTAACGACGGCAATAATGCCGCGCGGAAAGATTGCTGATAGCTGCGGGTTGAAGCGGGTGTTTCATCTTCCAACAATTTCAAATAGAGCGAGAGTTGAGCGACTTCGACGGCTTGGGCGTCAATATCTACGCCATAGACGTTATTGAGCAGGATTTCGCCTTTTTGCCGCAGTGACAACCGCAGCGAATCGTCATCGTTTTGCAAGCATCCGGCTTTAAGTCCCTTGTCACGATTGGTTTTGTTTTTGTTGTACCAAGCCGTGTGAGAGCGCAACAACACATCATAAACGCCCAGCAAAAACGAGCCGCTGCCACAGGCGATGTCGGCAAAGTGCAGCTTTTTGATTTCGTCAGGCGTCTGGCCTGCAATCATTTTGCCAACGGTGTTTTCGACGATGTAACGCACGATGTATTCGGGCGTGTAATAAACGCCGCCCGCTTTACGGACTTCGGGCTTTTCTTCGACCGTCGCGCGCTTGGCCGTCGCCACGATGGTCTTGCCGAGAAAGCGTTCATAAATGCTGCCTAAAATATGAATCGGAATGGCGTTGAAATCATAGGGCGAGTTCGCGTTAGAAAGCTGTTCACAGATGTCGCCGAAGACTTTTTCATCGGCGACAAAACGCTGGGCATCCAGCACTGGGTGTTCTTTGAAGATGATGCCGTTATAAACGCGGTCTAACTTGCGCGAAGCCGCGATAAAGTCGCGCCACGTTGAACCGCTGTCGCCGAACGCGCTGACCAGCGGGTCGTTTTCAATCAGCTTGTCTTCGAGAAAGCGCATAAAGACCAGGCGGTCTAAGGTGCGCTGAGTGACTTCGGTTAAGTCGCGGCTGTTGAGGTCAGGGTTTTTGTTTTTGAACGAACGCGCCAGTTCTTCGCGGTATGCGTCTAACTCAGCGAGAAACGATTCATCAATACTTTGATAGGCGCCGGTGACGATCAAAGCCTTTTGCCGCGCCTTGCCTTTGCCGCTGGGCAAGGTCTCAGTAAATTTTTCGAGCGAGTTGTTGAGAACGGCTTCACGCGCAAAGAGCCAATAGATTTCGGCGAACTTGTCTTGGTTGGCGAATTCAGAGTAGTGGAACTTCAAGACGCCGCGATCCAACGCCGTGCGCGTATCTGGCTTGTAGCGACAATCAATCACGCGCACCTGTTCAAAATCCATCAGCACGGCTAAAGGCGTACGACTGCTCCAACCATAACGAATCGTCTGAAAATAATCGTCTGCGTTATCAATATCACGCGCCGGCTTTTTGGCTTCGACAAAAAAGCGTACATCGCGGAAGTTCGGCGCGGTGAAAAAGGCATAGTCCACGCGGCCCTTGCGCCCTTCTTGTTTTTGGTTTCGTTCGACTTTGACTTCTTGTTCGTAGGGATTGGTTTGGTGTTCGTGATTTACATCCCAACCCAGCGCCATCCAAAACTTATCAATGAAATCCAACCGCGCCTGGTCCTCGTTATAGGCTGAGGATAGATACCGCTCCCGATTTTGTTCAAATTGTGCGACGAGTGATGTAACGCGCTCAAATGCTGAATCGAAATTAGATGAAATCATGGCAAAGCAATAGTTAGCGAAAGTTTGCTGCGCGGCTGTGCCGCAGTAATGTGCGAAAAGGCTGTGCCTTTTCGGGTCAAGTTTATCTATCAATACGGCTGCGCCTGCAAGGGCAATCGGGCTACGCCCGCAAGGGTAGTTAAATTCAAAACGATGTGCGCATAGTGAATGACAGCAAGGGCGTAGCCCTTTCATCCCTTGGCTTTCCGAAAAGGCACAGCCTTTTCGCACATCACTGCGGCATAGCCGCAAGGCTTGGCTAGGTGATTTCGCCACTCATAATTTTGCATGTGGGGTTTGCTTGGCCGTCATTCCGCAGGCCGATTCATCGGCCTTTCCCGCAGGGCGAATAGGCCAGCCGCTTTACGGCTGGTAACGAGGCGGCGATTGATTTCAGCCCGTTTGAACGGGCTTATCGCAGCGGCTTTAGCCATACGCCTTGCGGCTAAGGACGCTAAAGCGCCCTCGCAAAAAACGCGCCGCTTTATACCAGCCCTGAATGGATTGTGGCCTAGTCGCCCTGCGGGAAAGCCCGCTGAAGCGGACTGAATGCAAAATCAACGTTTGTGCAGCGATGATTAGGTAGGTTTGTTTTCAATTCGCACCGCTTGCTCCCGCCGCCTTTACCTCCGCCGGTTTTTCGCGCTTGATGCCCAGATGCGCGTCGAACCATTCCAACTGGCGCGCGGTCAGGTCAATCACGTGGTTGGGTTCCTGAATGCCGTGGCCTTCGCGCGGGTAGCGGTAAAAGACGACTTCGACGCCGCGTTTTTTCAACGAGCGGTAATACTGTTCGCCTTGTTGGATGTTGACGCGCATGTCGCGTTCGCCGTGCGTAATCATAAGCGGCGTTTTGACTTTCGCCACGTAAGTCATCGGCGACCAGCGGCGATAGTTTTCGGGTACGTCCCAGGGCGTGCCTTTGAAACCGTATTCCATCAAGCCCGGCACGTCGCTTTGCCCGTGAAAGCTGTACCAGTCGCTGATCGCGGCGTGGCCAATGGCGGCTTTGAAGCGGTCGGTTTGCGTGACCGTCCAGAAGGTCATGAATCCGCCGTAACTGCCGCCCATCACTACGCATTTGTCGGGGTCGGCGAGGCCGCGTGCGATGACGCTGTCTACGCCAGCCATGATGTCCTGGAAGTCTTTGCCGCCCCAGTCGCCGAGGTTGGCTACGGTGAACGGGTTGCCGTAACCCGTCGAGCCGCGCGGATTGGGCATCAGCACGGCGTATCCGTTCGCCGCCCAAATCTGATTGCGCGCGTTGAACGTGTCGCTGAATTTGCCATACGGCCCGCCGTGAATTTGCAGAATCAACGGATATTTTTTGCCCGTCTGATAGCCGAGCGGTTTGAGCAAGACGCCTTCGATGTCGAAATTGTCGGGGCCTTTCCACTTGATGACTTCGCTTTCGGCGAGGGCGAAATCCTTGACCTGCGGATTGATCGTCGTGAGTTGTTTGGCGTCGGTCTGACCTAACGTCGAAGCCCAGATGTTGTCGGGCGTGCGGCTGTCATTCAGCGTATAAGCGATGCGCTTGCCATCCGCCGACAGATCGAATTGACCGTAATTGAGCTTGCCACTCGTAACCGGCGTCACTGCGCCGCCAGAAACAGGTACGCTGTAAACGTGCGAATACATGCCTACGCCGCTGTTGAAATAGAGCGTCTTGCCGTCGGGCGACCAACTCAGTCCGCCGCCTGCTGATTCGATAAAACTCGCCGTCAGATTTTTGGGCGTACCGCCTTCGACACCGATCAACATCACATCGGTTTTAGAAGCCCACGCATCAGTGTTCGCGGCGTAAGCGATCCACTTGCCGTCGGGCGACCATTGCGGATTGGCGTCGGTCGAAGGATTCGTCGTGAGCTTGCGCGCCGCGCCGCCACTGGTAGCGATGACAAACAGGTCGGTATTCCGGTCGTCGGAAATGTCGGTGAAGATGCTCTCTTGCGCGCCCGCCTTTGACGTGGCGTAAGCGATCCACTGGCTATCGGGCGACCATTGCGGCGTTTGTACGGAATAGTCGCCTTCGGTCAGACGCTTCTTGTCTTTGCTGGCGACATTGATCGTCCAGAGGTGCGAATAGATCAAGTCGCGGTCAATGGTGATCGTGTCGAATTTGTCTTTCTTCTTTTGCTCGCGTGCGGCTTTGTCTTTAGGCGTATCGCGCGTGATGAACGCGATCTGCTTGCCGTCGGGAGACCAGCGGAACGACGAGATGCCGTTTTCTTCGTTGGTGAGTTTTTCGGCTTCGCCGCCGTCGGCGGGGATGAGCCAGATTTGCGCGCCTTTGTCACGGTCGGCGAGAAAGGCGATGCGCGTGCCGTCGGGCGACCATTGCGGCGCGTTCTCGCCTTTTTCGCCATTGGTCAACTTCATGGATTGACCGCTGTCAGTCGCCACCAAATAAATGTGACTGACGCGGCGGTTTTCTTTGCGATCCCATTCGCTGACGGCGTAAGCGATGCGTTTGCCGTCGGGCGACCATTGCGGCGCGCTGACGGTTTTCATGGCGAGCGCGTCTTCGATGGTGAAGCGTTTGTCGCCAGCGGCGAATGCGACGATGAATAACATCGCCAATAACAGCGGAGTCGTAACGAGTCGTTTCATAAAGAGCCTCCTATCGTGAAAAGGTGGAAATGTTTGTGTACTCAAAAGACGAAGGCAGGTCACAGAAGATGTCGAACCCACCGCCTGCGCCTGCCAGTCAGATGTTTTGCGTATTTACTCTTTCGGTTGCAGCACCGCTTTGACGTATTTGCCGTTTTGCATCCCGTCGAAACAATCGCGCCAGTCTTCTAAATGCGCTATGCGGCTGATGATCGGTTTGAGATTGATCTGTCCCGAAGCCAGCATCGAAACCACCATCTCCCAATGATCAAACGTATGGCTGAAGCTGCCTTGCAACTTGACAGCCTTTTGCACCAGCGGATCGAGCGAGAAATTCAATGGTTGCGGCCCCCAGCCGACTTTGGTGATTTGTCCGGCGGGACGCACGATGTCGAGCGCGGATTTCAACGCGGCTGAAGCTCCGGCGGCGTCTACGACCAGGTGCGCGCCGAGTCCGTCGCCGAGGCTCATCACCAGTTCTTTCAAATCGGTTTCCTGCACATTGACCGCGTGCGTGACGCCGATTTCTTTGGCGGCTTCGAGCCGCGAAGCGTCCGCCGCCGTACCCGCCATAATCAGATTGCCTGCACCGGAAAGCCGCGCCATTTCTGCGCACAGCAGGCCGATGGGGCCGGGGCCTAAGACGACTACGGTATCGCCGGGCTTGATGTTGCTCTTGGCAACGACGGCGCTGTAACCCACGCAACACGGTTCGGTCAGCGCGGCTTTTTCAAACGGCAGGTGATCGGGAATCGCGTGCAGGCAGCGTTCGGCTACGCGCACATAACCCGCCATCGCGCCATTGATGCCGTAACCAAACCCTTTGCGTTGCGGGCACAGGTTATAAGCGCCGGTGCGACACATCATGCATTGGCCGCAAATATACGAAGCGGTTTCTGAGACTACGCGGTCGCCTTCTTTGAACATCTTCACGCGACTGCCTTTGGCTGCGATGACGCCGCCAAACTCATGCCCCAAAATCACCGGCGTATTCACCGGCCAGCTTTGCGTGCCGTGAAATTGGTGTACGTCGCTGCCACATACGCTTACGCCGCCGACTTTGAGCAACACTTCGTCTTCGGCAATCTCAGGCACCGGCATTTCGCGGACTTCGACGGAACCGGGTTTCAGGTCGTATTGCACGACCGCTGTCATGGTTTGCGGCATATAGCTCCTTAAAGATGATGAAAGGTAATGAAGTAAGGCGTAACGCAGAAACGAGCAGGCACTGTGCAACTGACATTGTCCATTATCAATTCTCCCTTCTTATGCAAGAGCGTCCTCAGCGCAACGTAGCTCCTGCCTAAGAATTGATAATTGAAAATGGATAATAGCCTTTGCCGAATGGCGTGCAATTTTCACTCACAGATTCTGCGCGTAATCTCCATCAGCACGGATTTCAGATCATTACTCGCTACGCTGAACGAGTGTGCGTCAATTGCCAGCGGAGCGCCGATGACGACGAGCGGAGCGCCGCGCTTGGGCATGTTAATCGCTTGTTCGATTGAAAGTCCGCCGACTGCTTGCACCGGAATGCTGACGGCTTTGACGACGGCGTCGAGATCATCGAGCGGACTCAGCATCCGTCCCGTATCAGCAAAGATGCCGTTGCGTTCGTCGAAGCCCGTGTGATGCACGATGTAATCTACGCCGAGGTCTTCCATCCATTTCGACGCGGCGACTTTGTCGTCACAGACCATGTTGTCGCCCATGACTTTGACGCCGAAATCGCGTCCGGCTTTGAGAACGCATTTGATGGTTTCGGCGTGGGCGCGTGCCATCACGACTACGTGCGTAGCGCCCGCTTTCGCCATCATCTCGGCTTCGAGATAGCCGCCGTCCATGGTTTTGAGATCGGCAACGATGGGCGTATTGGGAAACTCTTTTCTTAAAGCACGTACTCCGTGCAAGCCTTCAGCGAGAATGAGCGGCGTACCTGCTTCAAGCCAATCTACGCCTGCTTCTAACGCGATGCGGGCGGTTTCGATGGCTTCGTTGATGTCGGTAAGATCGAGGGAAATTTGAACGATTGGTTTCATGCGGGAAAGGAGTCGGGAGTCAGGAGTCAGAATTCAGGAGTCGAACTTGCATTCCATTCTGGCTCCTGAATTCTGACTCCTGAATTCTTTTACTTGATTGCTCGAACCTTGATATTGCGATACCACACTTTGTCGCCGTGTTCCTGCAACAGGATGTGGCCTTTGGCGAAGGTGCCAAAGAGCGGTTGGGTGTTGAATTTGCTTTTAGCGATCAGGGCTTTGAGGGCTTCGCTGCCGCGTTCGAATTCCAAAACTTTCGCGCCATTCAACCAGTGTTCGATGTGATTGCCTTTGACGACGAGGCGGATTTGATTGAACTCGCCGACGGGGTTGAGTTTCTTTTGGTCGTTGGGCGGCATGATGTCGTAAAGCGCGCTGGCCTTGCGATTGCCGTTGATGCCCATCTTGGCATCGGGATGGTTTTCGTCATCCAACACCTGCATCTCGAAACTCACTGCCGATTTGCCTTTGGCGGGCAGCGATTCCGACACCAGATATTTGATGCCGCTGTTGCCGCCTTTGCTGATCTTCCATTCCATCGTGAATTCAAAATTGTCGAATTGATCAGCCGTAATCAAATCGCCGCCCGCCGCGCCGAGTTCGCCGTGCGCTTGCACACGACTGATGCAACCGTCTTCGATAATCCAGCCTTCGGGGACTTTGTCATTGTGAAAGCCGCGCCAGCCAGTGAACGACTTGCCGTCAAAGAGCGATTTCCAACCCGCTTTTTGTTCGGCTTTGGTGAGTTGATTAGCCATCTGTTGGGTTTGCCCATAAACACTTGTGACCGTGAACACGAACAGAAAACATGCGAGCAGTTTCTTCATAAACTTTTGCCTTTTGCCTTTTGCCTTTTGCCTTTTGATTTAACTACGCCTTTGCCGTGCGTGTTGCGATGCGCTGCTTTTGCGCATCCCAACGCACTGCCGTTTCTTGCCGATAAGCATCCACACCCATGCGAATCGCCACCATTACTTTGTAACCCAACTCTGCATGCAGATTCGGTTGTTGCCGCGAACGCACCGCGTCTAAAAAATTATCCATATGCGGATAAGCCTTGCGCACGCTGGGTTCGCAGGGAATCGAAAGCCGTTCGACGCCGGTCTTGGCTTTGAATTCCGCACGGTATTCGCCGTCCGGGATGACTTCAATCGCTGCGTGGCTGAAGTTCTCGCCGCTGTTGGCGAGGACGATGCGGCCTTCGGTTCCGTTGATCGCCAGCAACGGCGCAGCGCCCGCCGCGACCGAACACGAGAGGTTCACGGTGAACGATGAATAGTCCACGTTCATAATAAAAGTGTCGGGCACTTCGCGGTCTTTTTGCACGAAGATGCCGCCCGACGCCGTCACGCGCTCAGGGAAGCGTTGCCCCGTAATCATCACGTAAGGCGAAAGCGCGTGAAAAAATAAATCCGTAGCGATGCCGCCGGAATAGTCCCAATACTTGCGCCAGCGGAAGTAACGTTCCGCGCTGAACGGACGCTTCGGCGCATTGCCGAGGAAGGCTTTCCAATCAATGTTTTTCTCGCTCGCGTCGGCGTCAATCTTGTAATTCCACTCGCCGCCTTCTTTGTTGGCGTTGCGTCCGTAACCCGCCGTAGCCCATACGACCTGGCCGATCAAACCGTCTTCGATGGCTTTGCGCGCTTTGTGAAAGTGATCGTAGGACGTGTATTGGCTGCCCACTTGCACGATGCGCCCGAACGACTTGCTGTAATCGGCAATCTCTTTGGCTTCTTCAATGGTGTAAGTGAAAGGCTTCTCGACGTAAACATCCTTGCCGCCGCGCAGCGCCGCCATCGTATGCGCGTGATGCCAGTGATCGGGCGAAGCGACGACAATCACGTCAATGTCTTTGCGCGCGCACAGTTCGCGGTAATCGTGATAGACGCCTTGTTCAGCCACGCCGGTCATCTCGCGCGCGATCTGTTTGCGCTTGTCATAAATGTCGCAGACCGCAAGCAGCTGCACGTCGCGGTTTTCTTTGGCGCGCTTCGCCAGATAACCCATGTGATTGGTCATCCGGTCGCCGCAACCGACGAAGCCAACGTTAAGGCGCTGGTTCGCGCCCTGCGGATGCGCAACGTTATGTGTAGCGGTCGCTGTTGATGAAGCCGTAGCAAGCAGGCTCGCCCCCGTCCCGGCTTGTTTCAAAAAGTCCCGGCGTGATTTCAGTTCAGTCATAATCGGTCTTTCCCTCGGTGAAGTTTAGGTTGAACGTGTATCGGGGATGACGTGTGGTCGTCAAAAGATGATGCAACTTTAATTGAAATCCGGTCGGTAGGCGAGGCAAGAACGTGGCGAGCGTATTTTTTTATCCGGCTTGCGCAGTGAGCGCAGCCGCGACTTCCAACACGCGCCGCAAGCTGGCGGTTTGATAGTTGGTGGATTCGTACCGCTGAATCTGTTGCTCTTTCAGTCCCAGCTTTTCGGCAAGCTGGCGTTGCGACAAACCGGAGGAGATACGAGCGCGAATGAGCTTTAGCGGCAATTCGTTAACTTCCTCAAGTTTGAGCTTGGAGGGTTTTGAGCGTTGCAACTTTTCGTATTCTTTGATCTCTTCCTGCAATTCGGTCAACTGCACTGCAAGGGCGTCTTTCATCAACTTGATTAGGCGCGGCTGCACACGCGGATGCGCTGCCGGGCTTTCATCAAACTCAGCAAGTTCACGCGCGAAATTCGCAGCTTGCGCTTTTGTGATTTTGTATTGTCTCTGATTGCTAATCATTCGTTTTTCCTCGGCGACTTGCGCCGGAGTTTGATCCCGACAATGCCTTTGCGAAGGCCCGTTACCTTGTCGGTTTGGAAAAATTCCAAAAACGATTTGCCGCTGCCGCCCTCTATCCTTTCCGCCGGAAAAAGCTCTCCGCCGAATTTGGCTTTTTGCGCGGCACGTCGGTTGGAAAGATCAAACACGATGGGCGGGACTAAATCCTCATCCACATCAAGCAGGCTCCAACAGGCGTCAAAATCATTAGGATGTTCTTTGCTGGTGACAAAACTTCCGTCAACGTAAATCACCTGACAGCCCGCTGCTTGCAGCATTGCGGCAACTCGCTTTAGCCCTGCCAAGAGTTTTTTACGATGTGCGTTCGTTCCGAATCTTTTTTCAAATTCCTTCCAGCTTGCCCAATGAATTCCGGCGGGCAAGTTACCGTTGTCATCGAATGGTGAAATCATTCGAGTGTCCTCGTGCGCACTGACCAGCGCGTAGGTCCTGAGGGGGGAAACTCTCAACACAATAATAATGTTGGGTTAGCTTTCAGTCAACAAGCAAATCAAAAAAGGCCGACAGTTTGATTCGCTGTCAGCCTTTCAGGAAGTTTTATTGGTTGTGACTTCACCGCGCAGCCGTCGCCGCATTCGGCGTCAGCCATTGATCGAACCAGCCCAGCACCGTTTTATACCAAAGCTCGCTGTTTTGCGGTTTGAGAATCCAGTGGCCTTCGTCGGGGAAGTAAAGCAGCTTCGACGGTACGCCTTTGCGTTGCAGCGTCGTGAACAGTTGCAGCCCTTCGCCGATGGGTACGCGGTAATCGAGTTCGCCGTGAACGACCAGTGTCGGCGTCTTGAAATTTTTCGCGTGCAAATGCGGCGACCATTTGACGTATTGCTCTGGGTTGTCCCACGGCGTGCCTTTGAATTCCCACTCGGTGAACCAAAGCTCTTCGGTCGCATACATGCTCGTGAGGTTATAGACGCCCGCGTGCGAGACGAAGGCTTTGAACCTGTCAGTGTGGCCGAGCATCCAGTTGACCATATAGCCGCCATAAGAACCGCCTGCCGCGCCGATGCGCGCGCGGTCAACGTAACCTTGCTTGACGACGTGGTCTACGCCTTTCATCAGGTCTTCATAAACCGCGCCGCCCCAGTCGCCGCTGATCTGTTCGGTGAAAGCCTGACCATAACCCGTCGAGCCGTGCGGATTGAGCGACACCACGACGTAACCGCGCGCAGCAAAGAGTTGCGGGTTCCAGCGGAAGCTCCAACTGTCGAGCCACGCGCCTTGCGGGCCGCCGTGAATCAACAACACCATCGGATATTTTTTCGTCTTGTCGAATTGCGGCGGCTTGATAATAAAGCCATGCGTTTTGGTTTTGAGTGCGCCAACGAATTCAACGTCTTCAGGCGCGTTCAAATCGAGTTGTGCGAGCAGTGAGGTATTGGCTTGCGAGAGTTGTTTGACGTTCTTGCCGTCGGCTGTCGCAGTGAATACTTCGTTGGGATGCGTGAGCGCGGCGCGCGTGAATGCGAGTTGTTTGCCGTCGGCGGATACGGTGAAGCCGGTGCTGGCGTGATCGTTCATCACGCGCATGAACTTGTCGCCGTTGAGCGGTGCGACATAAAGCGTTTCGCGTCCGCGTTCTTCAACGTTCAGGAAAAGCTGCTGGCTGTTGGGCGACCAGATGAGATCGCCTACGTTGCGATCAAAGCCGATTGAGAGTTCGCGTGTCGTCGCGGCCTTGCGGTCATAGAGCATCAAACGAACGCGATCCGCTTCAAAGCCGTTGCGCGCTTGTGAACGAAACGCGATGTA
>JAYSVR010000275.1:0-50481 GCA_043718445.1 Acidobacteriota bacterium
TTGACTGGGCGGGAGGTAGCGCGGTAACTCGCCCTACCTCCCGCTTGATGTCATACGTTAGCTCTTGCCTGCTCGGTCGCTTTGCATTGAGAAACGATAACCTTACTCCACCATGAATTCGTGCGACTCGGCGTCTATCGTTTTACCGCTGGCATCAATCAACAAAGCCTCAAACTTGTACTTTCCCTTCGGCCAGCCATTGGTCGGGTTGCTGTATTGGAAGTTGGCCGTATCTTTGCCTGCCGGCACAGTGACGATCACGTCAAGCGCTGGTATCGGTCCCGCGTTTTGCCCTGGAACCTCGATCACATGCAACCTGCCTTTGACCCTGAAGGTCTTTTCATTCTCCGCGAGTTCGACCTCCGCGAAGATCGTGTCATCCGAGTCATAGTCTTCGGTGGGTTCGGTCATCTTTGCGTCATGGCCTAAGGTCACCTCAGCAATATGTGGATCATTGGGAACCGGGATGACGTTGGCAGCGTGCAGCGCCTTAGCCCAACCACCTAACGTCAGATTGCCAACTATCAGCGTCAGCATCAGTAAAGCAATGCCAGTTTTGCGAATTTTGAGCTTGTCCATTTGTTCTCCTACGTTGCGGTTAAAAAGTTGCCGCTGGCGACGAGCCCATCGTCGCCAGCGAGTGTGATTTATTGCCTTCACTGGGTAAGGGGTAATCGGAAAGCCAAAGTGTTCACGGCGCGAAAAAAAATATGGAGTGCGGCTGGCTTGCCGCCGCTTTGGCTTTTGCGACGGAACGGTTCGGGTTTAAGCGGGCGTCTCGCGCTGCGAACGAAATGCGGAAGTTCGGGTTTAAGCGGGTGTCTCGCGCTACGAACGAAATGCGGAGGTTCGGGTTTAAGCGGGCGTCTCGCGCTACGAACGAAAAGCTGCGTCAAGCCGCTGCACTCCATAGGTTAGCGTTTATGTGATAGCCTCAAACTCGTTCGATCACATTGCCAACGGGAAGAAATTCATTGACCCCTGAACACTATCAACGCATCGGCGCTTTGTTTGATGAAGCATTAGAACAAGCGCCTGAAAATCGCAGCGCGTGGTTGCGCGAAGCATGCGGCGCGAACGATGAACTGCGCGCGGCGGTCGAGAACCTCTTGGCGCATCACCGTGAGTCGCGGGAATTTCTCGCCGAACCCGCTATGCAACTGGCCGCGAACCTGCTTTCGCAACCGCCTGCGGCACGGCTTGAGGGACGGCAAGTCGGGCATTATCAAATTCACTCGCTGCTGGGCGCGGGTGGCATGGGGCAAGTTTATCAAGCCCGCGACACGCGACTTGACCGCGCCGTAGCGATTAAAGTGCTGCCTGCTTCTTTTGCCAGCGATCCTGATCGCTTACGGCGTTTTGAGCTTGAAGCCAAAGCGACTGGCGCGCTCAACCATCCGAACATACTCACCATTCACGACACGGGCGCGCACGAGGGGACGCCATACATCGTCACCGAATTGCTTGAAGGAACAGAGTTGCGGGCGCTGCTCACCGACGGGCCATTGCCGCTGCGTCAGGCGTTGGATTACGCGCGGCAGATCGCGCAAGGACTGGCCGCCGCGCACGAAAAAGGCATCACGCATCGTGACCTGAAACCCGCCAATCTTTTTGTGACGACCGAAGGCCGCGTCAAAATTCTCGACTTCGGGTTAGCCAAGTTAAATCCCGTCAGGCTGGTTGGAACTGCGGACGCCGAGACGTTGATGCAAACGCCGCAAACCGAACCCGGCGTAGTGATGGGAACCGTCGGTTATATGTCGCCGGAGCAAGTGCGCGGACAAGTCGCCGATCATCGCTCAGACATTTTTTCTTTCGGCATCATCCTTTATGAAATGCTGACCGGACGGCGCGCGTTTCAGGGCGACACCTTCGCCGAAGTCATGGCGGCGATTGTCAAAGAAGATCCGCTGGATATTTCGGCAACGAACCCGCTCATCCCTGCCCCGCTTGAGCGCGTTACGCGGCACTGTCTTGAGAAACGTCCTGAGCGGCGCTTTCAAACGGCGAGCGATCTAGGCTTCGCCATTGAAGCAGTGTCGGCGTTCTCTAATTCGCAACCGCAACTGGCGTTGCGGGCTGCGCCTGAGAGTGAAACGGAAAAGGCCGGAGCGACGCGCTTCAAACGCGAACGCCAGCGCGAAAGATTGATGTGGTTGGCGGTTAGTTTGCTGTTGGCGACGGCGTTAATTTCGACGTGGCTTTGGCTGCGCAAGCCGTCAGCAGAATCGCGCGTCACGCGCCTCTCGATTCCGCTGCCCAAAGATACTGGCACGCTTTCGTCACAGGCTCCTGACCTTGCTCTATCACCCGATGGCGGGCGTCTGGTATTCAGCGCCTCAACGGGAAAAACGCGCCAACTCTGGTTGCGGGCGCTTGATTCCTTCACTACGCAACCGCTCGCGGGTACGGATGGAGCCGATTCCCCTTTCTGGTCGCCGGATGGAAACTCCATCGCGTTTTTCGCTGACAACAAATTGAAAAAGATTGATACGCGGTCGAGCGTGATCGAAATCATCTGCCCCGCCGGAGCAGGACGTGGCGGCGATTGGAGCCGGAACGGCGTGATACTTTTTTGCGCGGGCGACGGCGCGGCGCTTTCGCGCGTGAATGCGGCAGGCGGCAAACCCGAAGTCGTCACTGAACTCAATGCGGCGCTCGGCGAAACCAATCACGACTATCCGTCTTTTCTGCCTGACGGCGAACATTATCTGTTTCACCTTTTCGGGCGAGACAACCACGGCATCTATGTCGGCTCGCTCAACAGCAAAGACCACAAGCTGCTGATTCCGCTCAGTGCTGACAGCGCGAACGCTACGCGGGCGGTCTGGTCAGCTTCAGAGGCTTCAGACGCAAGGGCGGGCTTTATTTTGTACGCGCTCAATCGCAATACGTTATTGGCGCGTGCCTTCGACCCTGACCGATTGGAACTAAAAGGCGAGCCGTTTCGCATAGCCGAAAATGTAATCGTCAGCCTGACCGGGAATGCGCGGTTCACGACTTCGGCGAATGGCACACTCGCCTATCTGCAAAACCGTGAGATGGATGTCGCGCAACTGACTTGGTGTGACCGCAGCGGCAAGCGATTAAGTGAAGCCGGAACCGCAGAACCGTGGACGAGTTTCGCGTTGTCGCCCAATGGCGCGGCGGTCGCGTTGATTCGCAACGAACCGAATCGGCTCAGTTCGCTGTGGCAATTAAATCTCGCGCAAGGCACGACAACGCGCGTAGTCACAGACACCGACAGCGCGAACTTCTTTCCCGTCTGGTCGCCCGACGGCGAACAGTTGGCCTTCGCTTCGGCGCGTAATTCAGCGCTGAATCTATTTCTCAAACGCATCAATGGAACCGCGCCGGAAGGGCGATTGCCAGAAGAACGCTTGTTAGATACGCGCTTCCAAACTTATCCGCTCTCGTGGTCGCCCGATGGAAAGTTTTTGATTTACGCGATGGGCGATCCGCAAACGCGCACCGACATTTGGTCATTACCTTTAACCGGCGAACGCAAGCCACAAGCGTTGCTCCAAACAAAAGCCGATGAACGCGCCGCGAAAGTCTCACCCGACGGCAACTGGCTCGCGTATGTTTCAGACGAAACGGGGACTGCTGAAGTTTACGTTACAACCTTCCCGCAACCCGGTCGCGCGTGGCGCATCTCGACCAGCGGCGGCAACAATCCCGCTTGGCGCGCCGACGGCAAAGAGTTGTTTTATCTCTCTGGCAAGCAACTGATGGCGGCCAGCGTCAATAATGGCGGAACTGAATTCCAGGCCAGCACGCCGCGCCCCCTCTTTGCAATCGAAGGCGCGAATTACGCGGTCAGCCGTGACGGGCAACGCATCCTGACCAGCGTCGTGACTGAGCGCGCACCTACGCCGCCGATCAGTGTGGCGTTGCATTGGACGGCAGAAGTGAAGAAGTGAAAATGGACAGCAAAGAATAAGAAGAGCTATGAAATATTTCAATACGACCGGGCCGTGCCGGTCTGACATCCACTACATGTTGCCCGCGCTGCCGCGCTTGCCAGAAACACGCGGGCTGATAGATAGCCAGAACTATTTTGTGCTGCACGCGGCGCGGCAATCGGGCAAGACGACTTCCATGCTGGCGTTGGCACACGAACTGACTGCCGAGGGGCGTTATGCGGCGATTGTGCTGTCTGTTCAGGCGGCATCCTCTTTCAGCCATGATGTTGACGCGGCGGAAAAGCTGTTACTCAGTCGCTGGCGTGATGTGGCAGAAGACGAGCTGCCGCCGGACTTGCGCCCGCCCGAATGGCCGGTGGCGGAAACCGGACAACGCATCAACGCCGCCCTGCGTGCCTGGACGCGCGCGATTCCGCGCCCGCTGGTCGTCTTTCTCGATGAGATTGATTCATTGAAAGATGATCTGCTGCTTTCGATACTGCATCAGTTGCGCGATGGGTTCACTTATCGTCCCAAGAGTTTCCCGTGGTCGCTGGCGCTGATCGGCATGCGTGATGTGCGCGATTACAAAATCAAATCCGGCAGCAGCGACCGTCTGAACACTTCCAGTCCTTTCAACATCAAGGCGCGCTCGCTGACGATGGATAACTTTTCGGCGGCGGATGTGGCAAAGCTCTATCGTCAGCATACGGCGGCAACCGGACAGGTCTTCACCGACGAAGCGGCTGCGCACGCATACGAGTTGACGCAGGGGCAGCCCTATATGGTCAACGTGCTGGCGAATGTGTCTGTGCAGGAATTGCAGACCGATCTGGCGCAGCCCATCACGGTCAGCGAAATCGAACGCGCGAAAGACATTCTGATTCTGCGGCACGAAACGCATCTCGATTCGCTCGGAGAACGGCTGCGCGAAGAGCGGGTGCGGCGCGTGATCGAACCCATTCTGGCCGGCGCGCCATTCTTTGAAGCGCCGGATGATGATCGCCGCTTTGTGCTCGACCTCGGTCTGGTCAGTAAGGTCAATGGTGGGCACATGCAGATCGCCAACCCCATCTACCGCGAAGTCATTCCGCGTGTCCTGTCTTCCTCGTTGCAAGACAGCCTCAGTCAGGAACCGCAATGGTACGTCGCGCCGGATGGCCGCCTGGATATGCACAAACTGATGACGGCATTTCAGCAGTTCTTTCGTGAAAACTCCGAACACTGGGTCGAATCGCTGGATTACAAAGAAGCCGGGCCGCAGTTGTTATTGCAGGCTTTTCTGCATCGCATCGTGAACGGCGGTGGGCGCATCGAACGCGAATACGGTCTGGGGCGCGGGCGCACGGATTTAATCGTCATCTGGAACCATCCCGGCGGTGTGCAGCGGGTCGTGTTGGAACTGAAAATCCTGCGGAAGGCGTTGGAAAAAACGATCACGGAGGGCCTGGCGCAAACGCTGGAATACGGCGAACGGTGCAACGCCGACGAACTGCACTTCGTCGTGTTTGATCGCTCGAAGAAAGCGTGGTCAAAGAAAATCTTTCATCGCACCCGAAGGCTGGGCGCGGCTACGATTCAGGTCTGGGGCATGTGAATGCGAGCGACCGGGGCGTAGATTTGGAGTGCGGTCGGCTTGCTGCCGCTTTGCGTTCGCGTCTGAACGATTTGAGTTAAAGCGAGTGCCTCGCGCTACGATTGGTACTCGTCGCCGAACGATTCGTGTTAAAGCGGAAGTCTCGCGCTACGAACGGAAAGCGGCGGCGAGCCGACCGCACTCCACACAATGAGTTACTTCAGCAAACGCTCCATCTTCCTTTTCATCTTAGCTAGAGTCTGGGCCGCACCGGGCTGCTGCATTAGGTTCTTCATTTCGTAAGGGTCGCTTTTCAGATCATAAAGTTCATCCATCCCGCCCAGTTCCAGATAGTGAATGTATTTCCACCGCTCGTCGCGCACCGCCTTGTAGCCCATTTGCAAAACACGTGGGAAAACTTTGTCGGAGTAATATTCGATCAGGAAGGAATCGCGCCACGCCGTTCGTTTGCCGGTCAGCAGCGGCACGAGCGAACGCCCCTGCATCGCGGTTGGCGCAGCGACGCCCGCAAGTTCCAGCAGCGTCGGCGCAAGGTCAAGGTTCAGCGCAAATTCGTCGCGCACCGTGCCTGCCTTGATCACTTTCGGATAGCGCACGAGCAGCGGCATCCGAATGGATTCTTCATACGCCAGCCGCCGTTCGACGCTCAGGCCGTGTTCGCCGTAAAAGTAGCCGTTGTCACTGGTGAAGACGATCACCGTGTTGTCGAGTTGACCGGTCTCTTTCAGGGCTTTGAGGATTTCGCCGACGCCTTCCTCAATGGCCGCGATGGAACGCTGCCGTCCGAGAATGGCCTCGTTGGGCGTAGCGGTCGCGGCTCCGAGCGGCGGCAGATTACTGATTTGTCGTTGCAGCGCGGGCTTGCCTTCCGGCGCACGGCCATAGTTCGGGCGGTGCGAAATCGCTTTGCCTGCGTAAAGATTTTTGTGACGTTCGGCAGGAATGAACAATTCTGATTTCGACAAATCAACGCTGCCATCGCTGTTCTGCGTGACTTCGGGGTGAATCGCCTTGTGCGCCAGCCAGACCAGAAACGGCTTGTCGTGCCGTCGCCGAATAAACTCTACCGCGTAGCCGTTTAGAATATCCGTGATGTAACCCGACGGCTGAACGGACTTGCCGTCTTCGTTAATCGGAGGATTGAGGTATGTGCCTTGTCCTTTGAAACTCACCCAGCGATCAAAGCCCGGTCGCGGCGCATCATCATTGCCCATGTGCCATTTGCCGATGAATGCAGTGGCATAACCGGAGTCATGCAGCAGGCGCGGAAAGGTTACGAGCTTATGACTCGCGGCAGAACGATCTACGTTATCAGTGATGCCGTGGGTGTGCGCGTATTGCCCGGTCAAAAAGCTCGCGCGCGAAGGCGAACACAGTGGCGTCGTCATAAACGCATTGCGAAACAACGCGCCTTCTCTGCCGATGCGATCAATCTGCGGCGTTTTGATGAACGGATGCCTGGCAATGCCCAACTCATCCCACCGCAAATCATCAACCAGGATGAATACCATATTGGGACGGGTTGGCTTGCGCTGCTCAGATTGCGCCAGACAACGTGAAGTCAGTATCAGCAACGTGATCGCAGCGGCAAAGGTCAGGTGTTTTCTCATAATGAATTCCTTCAAGCACGTTTTGGAATGCAGTCGGCTTGCCGCCGCTTTGGCTTTGGTTATCGGACTATTCGGGTTTTAGCGAAAGTCTCGCGCTACGAACGGAAAGCGGCGGCAAGCCGACCGCACTCCATACTTACGCCCAGTCTTTTTTCAATCTCAATTCTTCGATTCGATAGGCATGCTGCATCTCGTGCAGCAGCAATTGCCGAAACATGATCCAGACGGAGTAATGACTGAACTCTTCGTGCGCCGCCGTTCGTTGCCAATCCGCTTCAGCAAGCTGCTGCAACCGCTCGACCAGGCGCGCTCGTTCGCGCACGTACAAGGCCAGCGCGTCGTCCAAATCAACGTTGAGCAATGCGCCTGCTTCCTCCTCCGGCGTAGCCGACATCGGCGTGATCTTCACTGTTCTCTGGGGCGATGGATCGAAAAGCATGAACTCCAGCCGCGCGAGGTAAGGCGCGTCAATCGTCGTGATGTGGCAGGTGTGTTCGTGCGCAGACCATTTGTTCGGGCTGGGGCGGCGCTTCAGATTTTGCGGCGGCACTTCGCGCACGAGGCCAATAATGATTTCAGGCGCGCCCGCTAACGCAGCAATTAGGGTTTGCGGATTTTTCATAGCCTCCTTTTTACCTGTGATGGGAGTTCCGGCGCTGGCAGGAAACTCTATCGTCAAAGCCTGTCCCATCACTGCCTAACTTGCGACCGCAACCAGAATCCATTGTTCGTTAGCGGTGTAATTACTTATATGCAACGCCAGCACTGGCGGGGCCTGCAAGATGAATAATCTCAGTTTTACTGAAGCCAACTTCGCGGCACCATCCAGAGAAATCCGCGCCGGTGAAATCGAATGCATCGCCGAATTCCATCAGCATATTGAGCGACATCATCAAGCCGAACGCGTTTTCACGTCGCGCGTCATCAATCAAATTTTCGATCACGACGAACGCGCCTCCTGCTGGCAAGGCATCATAAGCCGCGCGGATCAGGTGCATTTTTTTCTCAAGATTCCAATCGTGCAGAATCATGCCCATCGTGATGACATCGGCCTGCGGCAAGGGATCAACAAAAAAATCCAGCGATTGTGTCGAGATTCGGCCTGATAGTCCTGCCGCCGAAATCTTCTGCGCGGCAATTTCTGTTGCGGCTGGCAGGTCAGCCGAAACGCACTGCATGTGCGGATGCTGTCTGGCGACAAGGATTGAAAGTAGTCCGGCTGCTCCGCCTACGTCGCACATTGTTTGATAACGCGAGAAATCGAATTTCTCGGCAAACGCCTGAAAATTACCTGCTGAAATTCCGCTCATCGCATCCATAAATTGCAGCAGCCTTTCGGGCTTGCTGTAGAGTTCCTCAAAGACTGATGCACCTGAATGTTTGATTTCGTTTTGCGGCTTGCCAGTACGAAGACCTTCCGTCAGATCGTTCCAAAATGGATAAAGGCGCGCGTTCGCCATTGCCAAAAAACCGCCGATGAACTGAGGGCTTTGCTGATCAAGAAACATCGCGGTTTCGGCTGTATTGCGATAGCGCGCCGCTGTGCCATCACCGTCGCGCTCAAGAAAGCGCAACGCCACCAACGCATCGAAGAAATCAGGGTTTGCGCGCTGGTGCAATTGCAAAGCGCCTTGCAATTCGCTACCCGTCATTGAGTTGTTCCCTAACTTAGTAAAAAGCTCTAGCTCAACGGCAGAGAGCAGGACTTTAGCAGGCCAAAAAGCCATGCCAGTTTCGAGAATGCGAGCAGGAGTGAGTGTGTTCATATCAAATGTCCCTTGGGTTGAAAGTTAAGATTACAGGTCAGCGTCGCGCGCGTGGCGGGTTGCAGTTACATCCGAATGTTGCCCCGATCACACCGGTAAATAGAATGCGTGCGTTTGCCTACACAGCAGGGTGACGTGGCTTACCTCACGGCTAGCGCAGCACTAAAACAAAACATCGCACTTCGCGTCCGCACATAAATCCGTCCGTTGCTCAGGGCGGGCGTGGCGCTGATTTCTTCGCCGAGGTCATTGACGGCCAGCACTTCCCACTCTGCGCCAGCTTTGAGAACGGTGATCTTGCCTTCGGTATTGGCGAGGAACACCTTGCCATCGGCGGCAACAGGGGAGGCGTAATACTCGCCTAGCGCATTGGGACTGCGGCCTTGCTTCAGCATGCGACCCGTCGCGGGATCGAGCGAGGTGATGATGCCGCCATCCTTCACCAGGTAAAAAACGTTCTGATACAGCAGCGGTGTTGGAATGTACGGGAGATTTTTCTGCACACGCCAGCTTACTGCGCTGGCCGCAAGTTGACCGCGCGCGTTGCCCGGACGCACCGCAATCGCGCCCCATTCGCCCATGCCGTAACTACGTGCCTTCTCCCATTCCGCCGCCAGAATGATGTTGTCGTCATTTTCATCCACCCAGCCGAATTGATCTCCGATGTTTGGATCAATGCGAAACTCCTCCAATGACAACCGTCCATCTTTGTCTTTGTCGTATTGCGACAGTGCCGAGGCGAAGGTCGGTAACCATGGCTCATTGCTGCCCTTCGTGCAGATCATCAGCGTGTCACCATTCGCCAGCGGCGTACCCATTGAGCCAGTCGAGCCCAGTGGCATCCACCAGCGGCTGGCTCCAGAGGCGAGGTCATACGCATCAACACGTGTTGAACCGAGTACGATCAAATCGGCGCGTGTCGCATCTTGTGTCGCATTTGGTCGAAAGACCATCGGCGTTGACCAGCCAATCGGCATGCCCGGTCGGTCGGTCTTCCAGCGCAAACGTCCGGTCGCGCGGTCAAGCGCGATCACAAACGACCTCGACACCTGATCGCAAACAAGCACGACCAAGCCGTCGGCGATGATCGGCGACCCCGACATGCCATAGAAGTTTTTGAAAGGGCCAAGGCGGTAGCGCCAACGCTCTTTCCCGTTGTTGTCATACGAGACCAAACCTAATTCAGGAAAGAAAGCGACGACACCGCTCGCGTCAGCGGCGGGCGTAGGCGACGCCGGGTCGTTGGCTTTGTATGCGCCTTGCACTCGTTCGCGCCGTACGTCGCGCCGCCACAACTCGCGGCCTGTGTGCGTGTCGAGGCAAAACGTAATCAAGCGCCCTTCTGCATTGGTGCCTTCGCTCGCCGTGCCGTAAAGCCGCGTGCCTACTACGATGGGCGAAGATTGCCCATAAGGGATCGTTGCCTTCCACGCCATGTTTTTGGTTGGCGAAAATTCAACGGGATACCCGGCGGACGCATCTACGCCAGACCCGTTCGGCCCGCGAAATTGCGACCACTGCGCGTCGGCGCGACCACTCATGAGAATTGTGGCGAGCAGGATAAATAGACTCATTTGCTTCGATGTTTTGACCATTCGATTTCTCCTATAACGCTGAAAGGAATGACACCCCGAATTGATGCCGTTACCGACGCTCAGTTCTTGCGGCGGATGGAATAGAGCTTGGTTTCCGTGCGTACCAGCAATCGCTCGCCGACTATCGCAGGTGTCGCCAGTGCTATTTCGTCCAGTTCATTGACATGCAAGAGCTTGAACTTTTCGCCTGCCGCGATGACAAAGGTTTGCCCTTCTTCGCTCAGGCAGAACAGCTTGCCGTTGTATATCCAGGGGGAAGTCGTGAAGGCCGTCGCCGCCGGGTCAATGCGCGTCTTGTAAGTTTGCTGGCCCGTCTTGGCGTCAAAGCGCGTCAGGATGCCTGTTTCGGTCAGCGTATAAATTCCGCCTTCATAAGCCACGGGCGTGGGCAGATAGGTTCCGCCGCGCGGCTGTGACCAGACGACGTACTGATTCGCGCTTTCGCCTTTGGGCAATGAGATGTTGCCCGTTGCACCGGGACGGAGCGCGAACAACGGCCCGCCACGTCCAGCGTTGAGATAAAGCAATCCGTCATAAGCGAAGGGCATCGGAATCGGTATTTCCGAGATGCCTGAGATGCGCCACAACTCTCGTCCCCTCAGGTCGTAACTCATGGCTTCGCCCGGCCCCACCGTGACAATCTCGGTGCGCAGCGCGTGCCGCCAGATATACGGCGTCACCCACCCTGACTTCCGCCCCTTAGCGCCCATGTCGCGATTCGTGCGCCAGATTTGTTTGCCCGTCTGTTTGTCGTAGGCCGAAATGTATTGCTGCTTTTCGTTGTCGCTCATCACGATCAGTTGGTTCCCAATGAGCGCGGGCGAACTCCCCGTGCCAAAATCGTGATAGATCGGATTCGCTTCGAGTGGTGTCGTCCATACCTGTTTGCCTTTCAGGTCAAACGCCCACAGCCCCAGGTTCCCCACGTAAACATACACGAACTTTCCGTCGGTCACGGGACTCTCTGACGTAAAGCTGTTCTTGCGATGCCGCCCGCCCGGCGGCTGCCCCGTGAAAAATTCCTTTTGCCATTCGACCTTGCCGCTTTTCAGATTCAGGCAATAGAGGAAGTAATGCAGCTTCACTTCGTTCGGCATTTCGAAGTCGCGTTCATTAAGACGATCTCGAATCTCATTCGGCGAAAGCCCCTGTTTGCGCAGCTCCGCACTGTATTCGTTGCTGTATTCCGTCCCGATCTGCGGCGACTTTGAGTTGCCCTCAGTGACTGCGCTGGTTAGGTAAATTTTGTCGCCTGTCACAATCGGCGAAGACCAGCCGCGTCCGGGAATCGCCTGCGTCCATTCGACGTTCTCTGTCTTCGACCAGCGTTCCGCGAGTCGCGCGTTCGTAGCGACAGGATTTGATTCCGGCCCGCGAAACTGCGGCCAGGCGATGCTCTGGGCGTGAACAGAAAGCGACGCGACGAACAGCGCGAAGGCCAAGCCAGTCAGGTGTATGAGAAAGTGACGATCAATCACTTTGCGGATACTTTTCAGTTCAGGACAACGGGTACTCATTCTTTTCATTTTCTCCTATGCGAAGTTTGGTCAGGTTCAGTGAGCCTAATGACATACACAGTGAACCACACCAATCTTACCAGCGGAAGTGCGTTTCGGCGCTGGCAGGCCGATCTATCGTCAAGGCCAGCGCCATCACCGCCCAGCTTGTTGCGGCTGCCGAAATCCATTGATCTTTGCCATAAGAAAAGCCGCTCTCGAATTGTTTCTGAAAGGGGAACGAACGGCTTTGCACGTACCACGTTCCATCGGGCTTCCACGTTTTGAGCAAATACTGCACGCCGCGTTGATAGGCCGGATCAGTGGCGAGCAAGCCGCCCGCACGATGCAAAGCGACGAGTGATTGCCCGGTTGCAAACGCATCGCTCGCCATCGTTGGCAACTGCGCCCAGCCGCCATCGCTGCGTTGTAGCGCGAGCAGTTGCGTGGCGGCCTTTTGTTTCGTTGCTTTGTCTGCGCCGCTCCAATGCAAGCCGAAGAGTTGAAAAGCGCGGTCTTCATTCGACTGCGGTATTGATTTGCTCAGCCATTGCCGCGCTTCGGCAATCTGTTGTTTGACCGATTCGCGGCGGCCTTTGGGTGCGTAAAGTTGCAGCGCGCGCAGGGAAAGCGCAGTGGCATTGAAATGACTGGCTTCGAGCGGCGGACGGGTGCGCAGCGTGATCTCCCAATTCCCTGCTTTGGTTTGTTGCCCTGATAAATAATGGACGACGGCATCGGTCGTAGCATTCGCGGTTTGCCCGTTGGCCGCGAGGCCAAGCAAGACGTAGCTGGCAGTATCATTGCCGCCCGGAGCGCCACCGCCTTGCAAAATCTTCTCGCGTTTAGTGCCCCACAGTTCCGCGATCTTGGCGTTTTCTGTTTGCACGGCTTGCTCGTCAATTTTGAAGCCGCGTTCGCGCGCAATCGCTACGGCCATGGCTGGCAGCGCGTTGCTATGACACGACACACAGCCGCTTGCTTCGATGAATTTCGTGCCCAGCGTTTGTAACAACGGCAGGCTTTTCGTGACGACCGTGCGTGGCGTCACGGCTTCTTCGGCTTGCGTGACGCGCAGCATAAAGAACACAAACAACGCGAGAATGAGGCAGGCGACGATTCGTTTCATAGCGGAGCTTCTTTCGATGTGGGTTTAGGAAATAAGATGCGCGTTTTTAGCTCCGCAGGAGCGGCCTGTTTATAGTTGTCGTGGGTAATTTTTCCAGCTTCGCAGGAGCGATATGTGCCTATGCCGCTCCGACGGAGCTATGAAAGCTCGCCCCACAAAATTCTATAAACAGGCCGCTCCTGCGGAGCTAAAAACTCTCATTGTGAGTAAATCACTGATGTTACGCGATGCATTAAGTGTGAGCTTGCTTGATTGGTTTTATGCGCCGGAGGCGCGGTAGATGGTAGCCGGTGGTGAAACCACCGGTCGCGTAAATGGAACCTTTCGCGTCCAGGCAGGGACGCTGGACTTGAAATGATTACTGCGCTTGATGATTGTCCCGCGCCCCTACCGGGGCGCACGACTTTTACGCAATCCAACCGGGGGTATCACCACCGGCTACCATCTACCGCGCCTCCGGCGCAAAGAATTCGTCAAACTCAAAAATCAATCGCGTAAAGCGTAAGATTAGTTATTCGGTTGCACCCGCTTTGGTCAGCAGCGTGATGGCTTCCGTCCAGCTTTTGCGTTGGGCAAACGCCAGCGCGGTCAAGCCGTCTTTGGCTTTCACCTTCGCATTTGCGCCGTGAGCGAGCAGCGCTTTGACCACGTCCAACGAACCGGCTTCGGTCAGTACGGCGTGCATCAGTGGCGTATAGCCCAGTGAATCAGCACGACTAGCGTCAGCCCCTTGCGCCAACAGTAAGCGCACGACGTCGAACTGACCGTTCATGACTGGCCCGATCAATAGAAATTCGGCCTTCGGGTCTTGGGCATCCAGGCCTTGCCGCAAAGCCCATTTCACGGCCTCAGCGTTGTTGCCGAAAGCGATGGCGTTCAGGTAAGTAAGCTCCCGTTTGGTTTTGGCTTTGGAGTCTGCGCCTTTGGCTAACAGGGTTTGCACCACTTCGAGATTGCCGTTGAATCCCGCCGCGATCAGGGGCGTATTGCCTTTCGCATCGGCCTGATTGACATCGGCTCCTTTGGCTAACAAAGCCTTCACGACGGGCAGCGCGTTCGGCAAATTGAGCGCCAGCAACAAAGGCGAATTCTTTTCCTGGCTGACGGCGTTCACGTTTGCGCCTCGGTCGAGCAGCAATTGCACTTTCTTCAGATCATTCACAGCCCACATCAGCGCAGTTGCGCCCGCTTTATTGCTCAGGTTCGGATCGGCTCCTTTATCCAACAAGAGCTTCACGCAATCGGCTTCGGCATTAACGACGGCGTACATCAACGGAGTCGTACCGTCGGCATCTTGCGCGTTGATATTCGCGCCGTGGGCGAGCAGCGTTTTGACTTGCTTGAGATCGCCGTCGCGGATGGCTGGGTTGAGCGAATGATCTTGCGCCAGCGCCGAGATTGCGGCGAACAGCAACACTGCAACGATTTGGATGGGCTGAATTGACTGACGAATGGTGACAGTCTCGTTCATCGTTGCAGGGTTGGTCGTTTCTTGCGACAAGGCCGGATGGAATTCTTTCCAGCACAACAACGCCAGATCAATCAGGGTAAGCAAAAGGCAGATTATCGCTACGGCCAGCAGGCAATACAGCAAGGGTTGCACCCGCTCCATCCACGTCGTCAAATGCAACATCTGCCAAGGGATTCGCCCTTCGTACATCATTTGGTCGTTCATAGGGTTTCTCCTCCGAAAAAATGTATTTAGGTCTACTTGAAGCACCGCTTGCGCAGCATTAAACGGCTCAAAGCGACCTGTGAGGGACGCTATGGGTTACTGCTCACTAAATGAATGCGAAATGAAGCGACGCATCCCGCCACTGGCCCGCATTTTTTTTGGTGCGATTCGTTGCCTCACTGGATAAGGGGAAATCTGACAGGCAAAGTGTTCACTGATTGCAAAAAAAGTTTCTCGCGTGGCGGAATCGGGATTCGGTTTACGCATTCATAGGCAATGGCTGAAAGCGCCGCGTGTGTGGTAATTTGACGACACTTCAAAGGCCGCGACAACTTTCAGAGAATATGAAACTCGCAAAAACATCAAATATCACGGGCTTGCTCGTCGCCTGGAAACAAGGAGACCAGACAGCACTCGAACAACTGACACCGCTGGTTTACCGCGAATTGCATCGGCTGGCACACGGTTATCTGGCGGGCGAACGGCAAGGCCACGTTTTGCAAACGACGGCGCTGGTCAACGAAGCCTTCGTGCGGCTGATTGATTGGGAACAGGTCGAATGGCAAGACCGCGCGCACTTTTTTGGCGTAGCGGCGACGCTGATGCGGCACGTTCTCGTGCAGTTCGCACGCGAGCGGCAATCGCTCAAACGCGGCGGACAAATGATGCAAGTTTCGCTGGCTGAAGCAGCAGAGGTCGGCAGCCCTAACGATCCTGATCTGGTCAAACTTGATGACGCCTTGAACACTTTAGAAAAGCTCGACCCGCGTCAAGCACGCACCATCGAGTTGCGCTTTTTCGCGGGCTTGAGTCTCGAAGAAACCGCTGAAGTATTGCGCGTTTCGCTCAGCACCGTGCGCCGCGATTGGCGAATGGCGCAGGCTTGGTTACATCAACAAATGAGCGCGGCGACTTAACGCAAGCCATGACTCCAGCCCTATGACTCCTGAAAGATACCAACAGGTGGGAAAGCTTTTTGATGAGGCGCTCGAACGCGCTCCGGCAGAGCGCGCCGACTGGTTGCGGCAAGCCTGCGGCGCAGATGCAGCGTTATTTGCCGCCGTCGAAAACCTGTTGGCGCATCACAGCGAAGCCGATGCCTTTCTCTCGCGTCCGGCGCTCGAAATCGCGGCAGCGCAAGCGCCTTCGCTGCTCGGCCAACAGCTTGGTCATTATCGGATTCTCTCTTTGCTCGGGGCTGGCGGTATGGGTGAAGTCTATCTGGCCGAAGACGCTACGTTGCGCCGCAAGGTCGCGTTGAAAGTACTGCCTGCTTACATTGCCAAAGATCCAGAACGCTTGCGGCGCTTCAAACAGGAAGCATTGGCGGCCTCGGCGTTGAATCATCCGAACATCGTCACGATTCACGAATTCGGCACAGAAAACAATACGCACTTTCTGGTAATCGAATTGGTGGAAGGCCAAACGTTGCGCGACCGCTTGCAACGCGGCGCGCTTTCGTTAAACACCGCGCTCGACTTCACGCAACAGGTCGCCGCCGCGCTGCAAGCTGCGCACGAAGCCGGCATCATCCACCGCGACATCAAACCCGAAAACATCATGATTCGCCGCGATGGGCTGGTGAAGGTGTTGGATTTCGGCTTGGCAAAACTCACCAATGTGCGGCGTGAAGAAGCACAGCAGAACGACAGTTCACACTCGACCGAAGCAGGCACGGTGTTGGGAACGGTGGCTTATATGTCGCCCGAACAGGCGCGCGGGCAGCGCGTAGATGCGCGGTCTGACATTTTCAGCCTGGGCGTAGTGCTTTATGAAATGCTCACCGGCAACCGCCCTTTCGACGGCGAAACGCCGAGCCACCGCATCGTCGCCATTCTCGAAAAAGAACCTCCGCCATTGGGCGCTAGGTTTCCTAACTGGATCGAACCTCTGGTCAAAACGATGTTGGCGAAAGAAGTCACGCAACGTTACACCGATGCGCGTGCCTTACTGGCTGAGGTGAAAAAGCTGCAACAGCGTTTGGCGTTTGAAGCTGAAGTCGTCGAAACAAAACCCGCCATTCCGGCGAGCGAACTGGCTACGTTGCGGCACTCGGTCAAGCGCACTGCACTTGCTAAGGCGAACTTGCCGGAAGAAACCGTTTCAACACAACCTGCGCGCCGTCGCTGGCTTTGGTTAATGAGTGCGGTGTTGCTTGCGGCACTGATCGGCGTGGTGGTTTGGCAATCGCAACGCGCGCGGCCAAAGCTATCCAGCGGGGCCAACGTAGCCGCGCTACCCGAACGTCGCTTGAGTTACTTTCTGACGGTGCAGAAATACCGCGACGGCAAACCTTACCAGGCGCAGTTTCAATCGGCGGGGCGCGAAATTTTCGAGCCGGGCTGGCGCTTCAAACTCAATGTGACCAGTCCGCAAGCAGGCTGTTTGTATCTCTTGAACGAAGAACCGAGTGGCGGTTATGCGCTGCTCTTTCCCCTGCCTTCGCGCAATCAAGGTTCGGCTCGTCTGGCAGCGAATGAACGATTTCAAACTGGCGATTATTTAATGGATGACAAAACCGGCACCGAACGCTTCCGGCTGGTATGGGCTGCGCAACCTGTGCCGGAATTGGAAGCCGTGCGCCATTTCGTCAATCCGCAAGATCAAGGCCGCATCACTGACGCTACGCTCAGTCAGGCCGTCAAGACGTTCATCGAACGGGCTGCGGCGAATCCGATTGAGCGCGTACACAACTCGCAAGAACGGCGAACCGAAGTCAGCGGACGCGCCACGGCGTTGGTCGCATTGGTTGAGCTTGAGCATCATTAACGTTGCGGCCTGGGAGCGCCCGCATCCTGCGGGCTATAAAAAAGCCGCGAAGCGTTCCTTTTTTTCAGCTCTGGCTGAAAGCACATTCAAGAAAAAGGAAGGCTGCGCCGCTTCTTTTATAGCCCGCAGAATGCGGGCGCTCCCAGGCAAAAATTTTTCCGCCGTGAACAGTTTCGCGGCGGAATTCCCCCTTATGTAAGTGAGAGACAAAATGAATCACCGCAAACAGTTGTTATCCCCGTTGTTGATTGGTCTCTTTTGGGTGCAGGCACACGCGCAAGCGAACAAAATCGAAACGACGCTCAGCGCTGGTCAAAGCGTCGAACGCGAGCTCTCAGGCGGCGAATTACATACTTATCAGATCGCTCTGACCGCTGGTCAATTTGCGCGTTTCCGGTTGGAGCAGCGCACAATTGACACGGTGTTGTCCCTCACCGCATCTGATGGCAAGCCATTAGCTGAGGTGAACTTAAGCGACGCAGGCAATCCAGAAATTTTCACACTGGAAGTCGCGCAGCCGGGTAAATATCTCGTAACTGTTACTGGCAGCGGACACCCACTTTTGCGCGGTGCCTATGGGCTGTCAGTGGTCGTTGAACCGACTGCAACCGAGCAAGATCGTAAATACATCGCGGCGCAAACATTATTAGTTGACGCGTATCAGCTTTTTAAGCAGTTCCCTCAAACAGCGCCGCCAGCGATGGAAAAATTTGAGCAGGCTTTATCAATTTGGCGCGAATTGGGGATGCCGTATGAAACTGCGCTGACGTTGCATACCTGGGGCAAAGGGCTGATACGCCTTAATCAGAATGAAAAAAGTATTCCATTGCTGGAACAGGCAAGAACCATTTATCAAACGACCAACAACCGTCATGGAGAAGCTGGCGTACTTAATTTGATGGCAAACGTCTATTTCAACACGCGTAATTATCCCAAAGCTATCGAGGTATTTGACGAAGCTTTACGCATTTACCGCGAAGTAAAAGACCGGCGCTGGGAAGGCATAATCCTTGGCAGCTTAGGAAACAATTACCCCTATTTAAACCAACCTGAAAAGGCCATCGAGCATTACGACCAGTCTCTGCCGATTCTGCGCGAAGTAAAGGAACATCGGTTTGAAGCACAAATCCTGCGCGGAATGGGAACGTTATATTTAAATCAGGGAAAAATGGATAAGGCATTGGAAAAAACGGAAGCCTCCGTCAAAATTTTCCAAGAACTAAAGGACCGATCACAAGAAGGTAATTCGCTTAGTAACATCGGAATCATTTACAGCCGCCTGGGCCAATCAGACAAAGCCATCGCGGTTTTTGATCAACTCCTCGCCCTTTTCAGAGAAATAAAAGATCGCGCACAGGAAGCCAATACCCTCGTTGGCTTAGGAATGGCTTATGGCGGGGCAGGCCAAACCGAAAAAGCGATTGACTATTTTGAGCAAGGTTTAGTGATTACGCGCGAAGTAAAGAATAGCCAACTTGAATCAATCACGCTGGGTAATCTGGGGTTGGCCTATCAGTTCATTAGCGAATACGAAAAAGCGCTGGAGAAGCTTGGGCAAGCACTGCAAATTGCACAAGCTACAAAAAATCGCCGAGGGGAAGCCAACGCGTTAAATACAATTGGGGCAGCCCAGTCATCACTAAGCCGTTATGAAAAAGCGATTGATAGTCATGAACAAGCACTAGCGATTTTTCGTGAAATAAAATATCGCCTGGGTGAAGGAAATACGCTGGAAAACCTGGGAAAAGTTTATAGATATTTAGGGCGCGAAGACAAAGCAAT
This sequence comes from Acidobacteriota bacterium, assembly GCA_043718445.1. Lineage (GTDB taxonomy): Bacteria > Acidobacteriota > Blastocatellia > RBC074 > RBC074 > JACPYM01. Next base: position 19,325 of record JAYSVR010000275.1, read on the forward strand.
CGAGTATTACAATCAATCTTTAGCCATCTTCCGAGAAACTAAGTATCCCCAAGGAGAGGGAAACATCCTTGGGCATCTGGGTAATGTTTACGAACGACAAGGCCGTCACGACGAAGCGAACCGAGCGCAAGAACAAGCCATCGCAATATTTCGCGAGTTGAAATATCCACTAGGGGAAGCCACTGCCGTGTTAGACCAGGGCATAGCAAAAGCCAATCAAAATCAAACAGAACAAGCACTGGCATTATACGAACAGGCACTGGTCATCTTTCGTGAAGTAAAAGAGCGCAGCTTTGAGGCCACTACGTTATTAAAAATAGGAGAAGCAAAACAAAAATTAGGGCAAACCGACGCAGCAGCAGGCTTATTTGCTGAATCCCTGAATGTAGCGCGTGCTATCGGTAACCGTACCTCAGAGGTCGAACCACTCACGGCTGCGGCCAAGCTTGAAATGCAAAGAGGTAATTTTGCTCAAGCGCGTGCATTTATTGAAAACAGCCTGCAAGTAGGAGAATCGCTCCGCGCTGACCTGATTAGTGCGGAATCTCGCACAGCCTTTTTGGCAACGATACAAGGTACTTATCAGGTATACACTGAACTCCTGATGCGCCAACATCGGACAGAACCATTGAAGGGATTCAACGCACTTGCGCTTGAAGTCAGTGAACGTCAACGCGCACGCAGTTTGCTCGACCTGCTCACTGAAAGTCGGACAAATTTGCGACAGGATGTTGATCCGGCGCTGGTCTCACGTGAACGCACATTAGCCAGACAACTCAACACCAAAGCGCAACAATTAGCGCTAACAACAAAAGCAGCGCAGCTGGCTGTGCTGAAACAAGAAATCGGTCAATTAGAAATAGATATCGAACGCGCACAAGCGGATATTCGCAAGGCTAGTCCGCATTACGCCGCACTCACGCAACCGCAACCGCTGAAGCTCGGCGAGATGCAACGACAACTCGATGAAAATACTTTGCTGCTCGAATACGCGCTTGGGCCGGAACGCAGTTACGTTTGGGCAGTAACGAAAGATTCGCTGACGAGTTACGAACTGCCCAAAGCAGAAATCACCGAAAAGAGTGCGCGGCAGGTTTACGAACTGTTGCAAGTGCGCGCTACGGTCAAGCCGCGCGAAACCGTAGCGCAACAGCGCCAACGCATCGCACAAGCCGACGCACAACTTTCAACCGCCGCACAAGAATTAAGCAATCTCGTACTCGCGCCCGTCGCCGCGCACTTAGGCGACAAGCGATTGGTGATTGTCGCTGACGGCGCATTGCAATACGTGCCGTTTGCGATGCTTCCCAATCCGCAATCCGCAGAGCCATTGATCGTTAAGCACGAAATCGTGAGCTTGCCGTCGGCTTCAGCCTTAGCCATTCAACGCAACGAACTCGCCGGACGACCGCTTGCGCCCAAGCTGCTCGCGGTGATTGCCGATCCGGTTTTTGATCGTTCGGATGCGCGGCTCTCCGGCGTGCCAGCGAATAACGAAGCCGAAGCCGCAACCCGTTCGCTCGACGATCAACGCAGCATTGTGCATCTGGCGGAAAAGACTGCGGCAGCATCGAACGGAACCGCACGCAAGTTCGTGATTCCGCGTTTGCCTTACACGCGGCAGGAAGCCAAACGCTTGCTCATGCTTGCGCCTAAAGACGCGACGTTCGGTGCGCTTGATTTTCAAGCCAATCGCGCTGCCGCGTTAAATCCGGCGCTCGGCCAATATCGCTACGTACATTTCGCTACGCACGGCGTGTTAGACAGCGAACGTCCAGGCTTGTCGTCGCTGTTGCTTTCGATGGTGGACGAAAAAGGCAAACCGCAAGACGGTTTTCTGCGCGCGAACGACATTTACAACCTGAAACTGCCCGCCGAACTCGTCGTGTTGAGCGCCTGCCAAACCGGACTCGGCAAAGCCATCAAAGGCGAAGGATTAGTTGGACTCACGCGCGGCTTTATGTATGCCGGAGCGGCACGCGTGATGGTAAGTTTGTGGAATGTGAACGATCAGGCTACGGCGGAATTGATGACGCGGTTTTATCAGCGGATGTTGCAACAAGGCGCACGCCCCGCCGCTGCCTTGCGCTCCGCTCAAGTCGAATTGTGGAAACAGAAACAATGGAAAGCGCCGTTCTATTGGGCGGCGTTCACTTTGCAGGGCGAGTGGAAGTAAGAATGTGGTGTGGGCTGCCAGCCCGCACCACATTGATAGAGGTTTTCAAGCAATGATTCGATTGATCTGCCTTTTCCTACTGACGTTCGGGTTCGCGGCGCAAGCGCAGAACTTGCGCAACATCATCCCCATCGAATTCGCCAAGACGCGCCCTGCGAAAGGACAAGCTGCGCAATCGCGTCGCACCGTTTATCGCCGCACCAGCGCGCAATCCATCACATCGGCCAAGCCCGATGATATATCGAAACTGGGATTAACGATCTGGCGGCTGCGTCCCGCCAAACCAATTGACGCGGGCGCGCGAATGATCGTGCAGAAAAATGCGGAATCGGTTGAATACATCCCGGAGCGCGTGCCTGCGAACGCTCCATTGCGCATCGGTGAAAACATCCGCTTCAGTTTTGAGTCGCCGCAAACGGGTTATTTGTATGTCATTGATCGTGAGCTTTACGCCGACGGTACGATGAGTGAACCAGTGTTGATTTTCCCCACGACGCGCACGCGCAGCGGCGACAACAAAGTCGAAGCGGGCAAGTTGGTTGAAATCCCTGCGCAGGAAGACCGTCCCAACTTTTATACGCTGCAAGCCACGCGCCTCAGCACCGTCGCGCAAACCGGCGAAGTGCTGACCGTCATCGTCGCTCCGCAACCGCTGACAGGCATCACCATCGGAGCCAACGCCCTCACACTAACGAATGAACAAGTCAAACAGTGGGAAACACAATGGAGCGCGCAAGCAGAAACCCTAGACCTCACCGGCGGCGCAGGCCAAGCCTGGACGAAAGCCGAGCAAGAAGCCGGTGCGAGCGGCATGCGTTACCTGACGCAAGCCGATCCCGAACCGCAAACCGTCTACCGCGTTGCGACTAAACCGGGCACCCCGTTGCTGGTGAAAGTCGGATTGCGTTACAGCAGGGGCGCGCGCAAAAAGTGAAGCACGTGCTAAGAGCGCACGGCTTCGACTACGCTCATCGGCGAAGCCGTAGGAACAATGCGCGTGAGTTTGAATCCAGCCTGCGCCAGCAACTGCGGCGCATCCCTTCGGATCAATTGAGGCAATGGCAAGGCTCAAGTCGCTTACACTCCCCGTACCGCCACCGGTAAACCTTTCAGGCAAATTGCAACGCAACCATCTGATGTCCGTTGAGTTTCGGCAAAGTAAATTCGACGCGTCCGTTTTTGTTCTCGAACGGCAGCTTCTCGCGGTCGGGTACGGCGACCACTTCTTTCACCTTCTTGCCGACTTTGACTGAGAGCTTGACGTTGAATAATGGAATCACGTCTTCGATCACATCGAAATCTACGCCACGCCGTTCAGGGATGTAATGCAGCAAGTGCAACACCGCGCGCTGTTCTGACGGCTGTTCATTCAACGTCACCAACATCGTCGAAGGCCCTTCGTGTTTGACCAGCGGATCGGGCAACAGTTGCGCGAGCGCGTTCAACACCAGTTGCTTGCACCAGCGCGGCGCGTTTTTGTGGTACTGCGAAAACAGCGGATGCGCGAAGTAAATGCAACGACCGTTTTTCACTACGCCGGGATAGCCCGGCTTCCCTGCTGACGGCGTTTGGCGATGCGAGAAATAATGTTCAGCCGTGCGGTTGAAATATGAAGGATAAACATCGGCCAGCACTTCGCTGCCCGTGAGCGGTTCGACTTCGTGACCGCGCAGGTAAATGACAAGTTCGCCTTGCGGCAAGCCATTCGCAAAGCCAGGACGCGCTTTGATGTAATCAGGGCTGAACGGTGCTTCGCCTTTGAATTTGACGCCGAGCGCCGCGAGCGCAAAAGCGTCTTTGGTCGGATTCAAACCTGACCGATGCGAAGCGATCAACGCACCGCCCTTGCTCACGTATTCACTGACTTTCTTTTCGAGTTCGGCGTTGAGCGTAATTTCATCCGGCAAGATCAACACCTTGTAACGTGAGAGATCGGCTTGCGTATCCCCTTTTGTATCGAGGATGTCGCACTGATGGCCGGATTCCTGCAACATCCGCAACGCGCCTGCCGTAGGCGGCGGCACGCGTCCGCCAATGAATTCTTCGGCGGTGAAAAGGCCGATGTCTACCAGTGGTTTCGCGCCTTTGCACCACGGCTCTTTCTTTTCGACTTCGCGGTAAACCGAACCGATCAATTCATAGGTTGCCGGGTCGAGCTTGCCCGTCGGATGCAGTTGATCGCCGATGGAACATTTCGCGCTGTTGGCGAGCATGTTGAAACATTCGAATTGCAGCGCCGCCGGATTTTTCAACGAATGAAAATCACCCCACGACGTATGAAACTTGCCCGTCATGCCCAGACAATCGAGACCGAGCGTGCGTCCGTAACGTTGCGCCAGCGGAAAGTGCAGATAGCCCCAGCCACCGCTTGGCAACGATTCGAGTTCCCAGTGTGAAAACGTATTAGCCACCGGACGCAGTTCAGGGCCAATGTGTCCGCCGTTATAAAAGATCGAGGCTTGTTTATCTTTATCTAAGCTGCGCACGTATGCCGACATCTCGCGCATCCATTCATACATCACGTCGAAACCGTATTTCAGCCGCTGCTTGGCATTCGCGGGATCAAGCCCTTGTTGCACCATCGCGCGGCGGCAACGCGGGCACGAACATTCATTCGGCTTGATGATGTCGAAAAACAAACCGTCTACCGGCACGCTGTCGAAAATGTCTTTGACGTGGGCTTTGAGAAAATCACGATAAGGCGAATTCAAACATTGCAGCCGATAAAAGCCCGGCTCATTGGGCGGCGTACCTTGCAACTTGCCGTCATCCAACACCTGCCGCCAACCGGGTTCGGCGTCGGCGGTGAATTGATCCCATCCGACAGTCGTATAAATCGGCACGCGAATGTTGCGCTTGTGACAGGCTTCGATTTGCTCTTTCAACAGATTGCGTTTGAGTCCCGGATGATTGCGTTCGGGATGCACCTTGCTCTCGAAATAGTTATAGCCGTGATGGCAGCGCGCAAAGCACGTGACCGAATTGACGCGCGCCTGATCGAGCGTCGCGGCGAATTGCTCAGGGTCGAATTGCGCGCCGATGTCGGCAAGCTGCTGGCTGGTGTGAAAGTCGAGATGGATTTGGCGAAAGCGCAACTCCATCCGGTCTTGCGCCATAACATTCGCGCCGCTGAGTTGAGGCCAAGCCAGTAAGCCAGCCGTGCCGATGGTTACGGATTTGAGAAAGGTACGACGAGGCGAATGCGAACCTGACATGATTTAGTTCTCCGAAAAAAGAATTGGTTGGTAAACGAAGGCGACAAGGTAGGTGCGCAAGTCTGAAGGGTCAAGCCTGTCAGGCTGAGGCTGGCAAACGGCCTGATTAACGAGATGATTAACGAGATGATTAACGGGCCACGCCGACAAGATGCAGGAAGGAAACCAGCGCGTAACAACCCGCCACGGTCGCCAGACCGAACACCGCCCATCCGGCTCCGTCATTGAAAACAAAGTGCAACGCACCTTTACCGAACCCGGCTACCATGCGTCCGTCTTCCGAACCCATAAAGCGTTGACCGGCTTGCAACATTGCGGCACCTGCATGTCTGGGCGGCGGCGTATGGCGAACGATTTGCTCTCTCAATTCAGCCTGCAACGCGGCGGCTGAAGCCGTTCGTTGACTGAGGTCTTTTTCCAGCAGGCGGGCAATCGTTTCGCTGAACTCGCCAGAGCTGAACTCGCCAGATACGCTTTCGGTTAATGCGGTCAGCGGTTGCGACTTGTTCCACACAATCGCGGCGCAAACTTGCAACGGCGTCTCGCCCGTGAACGGAGCCTCGCCCGTTGCCAGTTCATAAAGCATCGCGCCGAGGCTGAATAAATCTGCTTGCGCCGTCAAAGGCCGCGCGTTCACGTGTTCGGGTGATAAGTGGCGTACGCTGCTGGGCCGTTCGTCTTCTTCGCTGCGTTGGCAAAGTTTTTTATAAGCCGTCAATCCGAAATCAAGCAGCTTAACTTTGCCGTCAGCCGTCAGCATGACATTACTCATTTTGAGGTCGGTGTGAACGAATCCGCTTTCGTGTGCGGCTTGCAAGGCGCTGGCGAGCTGCTCGGCAAGTGTCGTCAGGTCGAGACTGGCTTTCGCGGTCAACAAAGTATCAAACGAATGACCGCTGACATATTCCATCGCAATAAAGAGCTTGCCGGTTTCAGTGACGCCAACTTCATACGTTTCACAAATCGCCGGGTGGATTGGTTTGGCTTGCTGATTCATCTGTTCAGCCAAAGCCGCTAACTGTTCGGCGTGGCAGTTAGGCGGAGCGGGCAGAACTTTCAAAGCGACGACCCGTTGAGACTTGCGTTCTTTGGCCAGGTAAACTTCACCCATTCCACTGGCGGCGATGCGCGCGTCAATCTTGTAAGTCCGCACCAGCGTACCCGCCGTCAGCCAAACCCTGTTTTCGTCCTTCCGTGTTACTTCGCTCATACGCCTTGCTCCGATCCGTTTTCCCAAGCCGTCTACCGACTTACAGAAAAAGTTTATTCCATAAATTCGAGCGAAACATCGTGCGCTGAGACCAGCATATTTTTAAAATTTGAATAGTTGGCACTCGATAGCTACCACAACGAAGCCGGTTCGTTGCTTATTTTTGCAATCGCGGCGTGCCGTGCCATGATCTGGCTCTCGCAGCATCACTAAACCAAATGGCATTTTTTATCTTGTGAGGACTCCGTTATGCGTAAATCGTTGATCGCCTGCCTGCTGGCGTTCGCCCTGAATTCATCGCCCTCGACGGCGCAACAACCCCGCAGCGACGCCCCCATCGCCATCATCGGAGCCGTCGTCGTTGACGGCACAGGCGCAGCGCCACAAGGGTTGAATGTTTTGATTCAAGGCAACCGCATCACCGCCATCGCACCCAAAATCGAATTGCCTGCCAACACGCGCATCATCAACGCCGAAGGCATGACGTTGCTGCCGGGCTTGTTCGATCTGCATACGCATTTGCCTTACGCCTCAGGCGGCGGCGTGAACGGCGACTGGCCCAAAAACCTGAAAGCTTATCTCTATTGCGGCGTGACTTCGGTCGTAGATTTCGGCACTTATCCCGAAACCTTTGAACCGATGCGCCGCCTCATCAAAGACGGCGTAGTCTTTAAGGACGGGGCGCCGCGCTTGCATCTCGCAGCGCGAATGAGTACGCCGGGCGGCCACGGAGCCGAAGGCGGGCGCGGCGATTTCTTTACGCTTGAGGTAACTTCGCCGCGCGAAGCCCGCGCTGCCGTGCGTCGCGTGCTGCCCTATCAACCCGATGTCATCAAGGTTTTCACTGACGGCTGGCGTTACGGCGCAGCCGCCGACATGACCAGCATGAACGAAGACGCGCTCGCCGCCCTGGTTGACGAAGCCCACAAAAACAATCTCGAAGTCCTCACGCATACGGTCTCGCTCGACAAAGCCAAAATCGCAGCGCGCTCCGGCGTTGACGTGATCGCCCACGGCATCGGCGACAAACCGGCGGACGACGAGTTGTTCAAATTGATGAAAGAAAAAGGCACGACGTATGCGCCTACGCTGGCAGTTTACGAGCCGCGCGCCCGCGACATTCTGACGCCGTTGCTCGCCGCCGTGATGGACGCGGCGGCGTTGAAAGGCATGAATCCGCCGCTCGTCGCGCCGCAAAATCCGCCGCTGGCACCGCGTGCCGGTTCGGCAGAAAACGGCGACGCTCCGCGCCAACGCTGCTGGCGCACGTTGCAGGCCAACACCGCCGCCCTGCGCAACGCAGGCATCACCTTTGGCACGGGCACTGACGCAGGCGTGACGGGCACGCATCACGGCTGGGCGACGTTGCGCGAATTGCAACTGCTGGTCGCGGGCGGACTCACGCCGCTCGAAGCCATCACCGCCGCGACGATGAACGCGGCCAAAGCCTTGCACGTAGACAACGAACGCGGCTCCATCGCTGTCGGCAAACTCGCCGACCTCGTGTTAGTCGCAGGCAAGCCGCACGAGAACATCGCTGACCTCGAAAAAGTCGTTACTAATGGGCGCGTCTTTTTGAACGGACGCGAACTTGACCGCGCGCAAATGGCGAAAGACATTGCGACGATGGCGCGAACTCCTTTGCCTGCGCGCAAGGCGGTTGAATTGCTTGATGACTTTGAACGAGCAGATGAACGCAGCACAATTGATACACGTTGGGTCAACAGCAGCGACGCCGGAACCGATGCGAGCAAAGTTATCTTTGGTCGCGTCGAACGCGCCGCCAACAACCATGCGCTATCTTTCAGCGTGCGGATGTCAGAAAAAGATCGGCCTTACGCGCGCATCAATCTGCCGCTCAGTCGCGGCGCGGTTGAACCCGTAGACGCGCGCGCCTTTCGCGGCATTCGCTTTGACGTACGCGGCACGGGCGATTACCGCTTGCTCGTACCGACTTATTACACGCGCTCAAACACCAACTTTCACGCGCCGTTTCAGGCACTCTCCGGTTGGCGCACCGTGAGCATTGAGTTTGCGGCGTTAAAAACTGAGGGGAAAATTGACAGCGAGTTGAAATGGACGGGCGCTGACTTGCTGATGTTGAGTTTCGAGTTATCGCGCACGGCAGGCAAATTCGGCTGGCTGGAATTGGATAACGTGCGGTTTTATTAGAGAGGCCTCTGTGCTGCGTGAAAAAACCATTTCAAGTTGAGCCGATTCACTGCGGGGCTGTAAGCTGCATCTGTTCTTTTGGTGAACTCATGCAAAGAATCAAAGCAGTAACCAAATCTTTTTTCAGCGTCACGCTCATTGGCTTTTTTTTCTTCGGCTTATCTTCTCTGCCGTCGGGCCTGCCGTCGGCGCAATCTATAAACACATCTGGTAAAGCCTCCGCTTCGCTCGCGCCCTTGCCCGCGTGGGTAAAAACCGAACCGCTCACGCTTGCCACTACGGAACAAACCGCCGATGCGCGCGAAGGCGTCATCCGTTTGCTTTCTGACCAACAGGTGCGCGTCAACGGCAAAACTACCGAAAGATACTTTCACCAAGCTGAGCAAATCGTCAGTCAGCCGGGCATCGAACACGCTTCGCAGTTGCGGCTTGAATTCGATCCGACTTATCAGCAGTTAGTGTTGCATCGCATTCAAATCATTCGTGGCGAGGGCGGGCGCGGCGCGCAAACGATCAACGCGCTCAAGCCGCGCGAGATCAAGTTCGTACAGCAGGAATCTGAGTTAGAAGAGCAACTGTTCAACGGCACGCTGGCGGCGCTGGTCATCCTCAACGATGTGCGCGTAGGCGATGTGATCGAATACGACTATTCGGTCAACGGCGAGAATCCAATTCTAGGCGGCAAGTTCGCCGATGTGACTTACCTGATCGAAAACGAACCCGTCACCAAATTGCGTTATCGCTTGCTGTGGCCGTCGGCGCGTCCGTTGAAACATTCCGTGCGCGGGTTGGAACTCAAGCCCCATCTTTCGGTGCAAGGCAATCTGACTGAACACGTGTGGGAGCGGCAGAACACGGCTGCACCTGAAGCATCAAGCGAAGCGAGCGATTATCCCATCCTGCATTTGAGCGAGTTTCAAAGCTGGCAGGATGTGGTTGCGTGGGCTTTGCCGCTCTATCGGCAAAACACTTTGTCGCCGCAATTGCGCGCGCAAATCGAAACTTGGCGCAAGGTTTCGCCCGAACCTGAGAAACAAATGCTGGCGGCGTTGCGGTTCGTGCAAGACGAGATTCGTTATCTGGGTATAGAGATGGGGCCGCACTCGCACTTGCCGCACGCTCCGTCGCTGGTGTTGTCGCGGCGTTATGGCGATTGCAAAGACAAGGCGCTGTTGCTGTGTGTGGCGCTCAACGCGCTGGGCATCGCGGCGCAACCGGCACTGGTGAATACAGAACTTTATGAGCAGGCCGAAGGCTTGCCGCCTTCGCCTTACGCATTCGATCACGTCATCGTACGCGCGCAACTCGAAGGGAAAGATTATTGGTTCGACGCGACGCAAAGCCTGCAACGCGGCGATTTGAAATCTCACGTCAACCCGCAGTACGGACGCGGCCTGCCGATTCAAAACAGCCCAACTGAAGTGGCTAAAGCTGAACTCGCAGAAATCCCTGTCACCGCCAGCCGCGCTCCGCTCAAGACCGTCCGCGAACTTTTCAAGCTGGGCGAAAACAACACGGCTGCGCTCGAAGTCACGACGATCTTTCGCGGCACTGAAGCCAATAGCATGCGCTCTTATCTGGCTTCGACTTCGGTGAAAGAATTGGCGCAAGAACGGCTGCGCGCTTACACCGACACCGACCGCAGCCTGACTGCCGACGGCAAACTGGACGTGAAAGATGACGCGGCGAAAAACGAAATGACCTTCATCGAACATTTCAAAGTCGGCAGGTTTTGGAAAGACAGTAAACGTCTGCTGGTCGCCGACCGGATCAGCCAGGAATTGCCCTGGGTGAATGTCACGGCCAACGACACGACAAGCGTCACGACCAATGGCGCGACAACAGGTGATAGGGCAGAGGGTAAACGCATTCGGCTGAGTTTCCCGCTGGATGTCGAACACATTATCGAAGTGCAAGGCGCGGCTTTGCCTGAGCGACAAAACCAGATCGAACACGAAGCGTTGGCGCTTCAATTCAGCCACACGCAAGTCGGCGACACGACGCGGCTGAGTTATCGCTTGCGTACGTTGCGGCCCTTTGTCAGTGCGGCTGAAGCGCGCCGCTTGAACGAAACCATCGAACGGATGGAAGACGCGACGAAAGTTTCGCTGTCGTCTACGGGACATTTCACGAATTCGCTCAACCAGCAAATGCGCGTCTTCGGCTTATTCGGATTATTGCTAATGCCGCTGGTGGCGTGGTTCGCAGTGAAGTGGATACAGTTTCGGCAACGCAAGGCGACGGTGGCGCAAGCCGCAACAGAAGAAGTTTATGAACCGCCCGGTGCCACGCCCGCGACGGCGCTGCCTGCCCACGAAATGCAATCTACGTTGCAATACATGCTCTGTGCGTGCGGCGCGAACTACCCGCTGATGAACTGGCCGCAAGTCACGATGTTGTATGACGGACAGAAGATTTGCGCGATGCAGTTGCGTTGCGCGACGTGCGAACAACCGCGCGATTTACATTTCGTTTTGCCTTCTGCGGCAGCGCCCGCTGACAGCCTGACCACCCGCGAAGAAGGTGCTTGAATGGCCTTCGGCGATTATCCATAATGCCTGCGGTTTCTTTGCGCTGTAAGGTTTTTATGAACCTCGCGGCCCCACCTGATAAACACACGCTCCTAAGTTCCGGTGCCAACCATGAACGCAGTACAAAATGATCCTTTATCGCTTAAACCTAATCAGACGATGCCGCAAACAACATCTCAGGCGATGCCTCAGACGATGCCTCAGACAATGATAGACATTCATTGTCACGTATTGCCTGAGACGGATGACGGCTCAATCTCGCTGGAAGAATCCGTTGAAATGTGCCGGATGGCAGCAGCCGACGGCATCAAAACGATAGTCGCTACGCCGCATTTATTCGACGGCGTTCACGCGCCGCCCACGCGCGACGACATCCGCCGCAAGATTGATCTGGTGATGGAAGCCAGCGGCGGCGTAGTCGAAATCGTCCCCGGCGGCGAGACCCGTTATAGCCACGAAATTTTTCAGGAAGCGCGCGACAAACATACGCGCATCAGGCTCAACGGCAGTTCGTATATGTTGCTCGAATTCGACTTTATGATGATTCCGCCGAATATCGAAGCGACGATCTTTCAAATCCAGCAAGCGGGACTCACGCCCGTCATCGCGCATCCCGAACGCAACGCGCGCATTCAACTCAAGCCCGAAATTCTCGTCGGGCTGATCGAACGTGGCGCTTACGCGCAGATAGACGCGGGCAGCTTGCTGGGCAGTTTCGGCAAAGAATGCGAAGCCTCGGTAAAGCAAATCCTGCGCGCCGGACTCGCGCACTTTCTGGCTTCGGACGGACACCATCAAGATCGTCGGCGTCCGCTGTTGTCGAAAGCCGTCAGCATCGCGGCTGAAATCGGCGGCGAACGTTATGCACGAGCGTTAGTCGAAGACAATCCGCTGGCGTTGATTCAGGATCGCGGCATTCCCTTTCAACCCGAACCCGATCTTGATGCGCTGCGCGGGCATCGCAAGAAGAAGAACGAGAAAAGCTGGTACGCGTTTTGGAGGTAAACTCATTGCGCAAAATCATTTTTGGCGGAGCCAATTCACTCGACAATTTTTTCGCGCGCAAAGACGGCAGCGTTGACTGGCTGATCTTCAGCGACGAAGTGATGGAAGTAATGAAAGGCTCGTTCGACAACGTAGACACAGTATTGATGGGCCGCAAGACTTTCGAGATTGCCCTCAAACAAAGTGGTGGCAAAAGCAAAGCAATGCCTGGTATGACGAGTTATGTGTTTTCGCGGACGTGGAAAGAAAGCCCCGACCCGAATGCCAAACTTGTGACGACAGATGCGGTCGAGTTCGTCAGCGCGTTAAAAGCTCAACCTGGCAAAGACATCATCCTGATGGGCGGTGGCGATTTCGCCAAAACGCTTTTTGAAACCGACCTGATTGATGAAATCGGCTTCAACATTCATCCCGTATTGCTGGGCGCGGGTATTCCGATCTTTTTTGAAATGTCGCGGCAGATTGATTTGCAATTGCTCGAATGCAAAACGTTCAAAACCGGCTGTGTGCTGGTCCGTTACGCGGTGAAGCATCACTAACTTCTTTTCCTTGAGTTTCTATGAAAGCAAAAAAAACGAAAAAGAATTTTTCCAGCTTCACGACTGACGAAGCTTTTCAAGAGTTGCAGTTGCGGGAATTGCAGGAATGGAAGATAAAAGCCAAACCTTTTCAGACCAGTCCCTTTCTCGACCAACACTTGCGGCGTTTGAGAAGTTTTGACCTCACTTCGAGCGAAAGCGCCAAAGAACTTTTGATAGACGCTTTCTGTCAGGAAGTGCTTGAACAACATCCGCAATTAAAAATTTGGAAGTCAGCGCTGTTACAAAGTGATACGTTGACAGGACAAGTAGATTATCTGGTTGCGCCTAAAATGGGTTACATCACCCAGCCGTTGTTATGTGTTATCGAAGCCAAAAAAGACGACTTCGAGGCTGGTCAGGCGCAATGCCTGGTCGAGATGAAGGCTGCTTGTTGGAAAAACGAACAAGCCGGGAAACCGATTGATATTTACGGCATCGTCACCAATGGCGGGGCTTGGGTGTTTTACAAATACGCGATTGACGGTCAGGTTTATGAAACCTTGCCTTACGCAATAGCCGATCAGGAAAAAGTTCTTTCTTTGCTGTCGCAGGTTTTTGCGATGTGCGAAGCCAACATCACGACCTTTCAAACGAAGGCAAAGACAGCTTGAACTCGCGCGTCATTCGCGCAAACCATGGTGGACTCAACTCAATATGAAATTGATTTCTTTTACTCAACGCATTGCGATCTTACTTGCAGTTATTTCTTCTCTCAGCCTTTCGATTCAGGCCAAACCCCAATGGCAAATCAAGACGCTTAAGAACGGCTTGCAGGTGATCGTCATCGAGAACCACGTTGTGCCGCTAGTCACCGTCGAGATGGCCGTCAAAAACGGTGCGTGGACGGAACCGCCTGAGTTCAACGGCTTGTCGCATCTTTACGAACACATGTTTTTTAAGTCGAACGAGAAGTCGCGCGCTGAGGGTTATCACGACCGTGCGGGCGAGTTGGGCATGTTGAGCAACGCGCAAACCCAACACGAAGTCGTCAACTATTACACGACCACCGTGCGCACCGGCACGCGCGAAGCGATGCGCTTGTTGAACGATGCGATTCGTTATCCGCTGTTTGACGAACAGGAATTCAAGCAGGAAATCGAAGTCGTACTCGACGAACTCAACCGCCATGCCTCGAATCCGTTCTACTACATTCTCAACGGCGTAGATCAAAAGCTCTGGTACAAATACTATTCGCGCAAGAATCCGGGCGGCTTGCCGACGACGGTTTCGAAAGCGACGACGACGATGATGCGCGCGATACAGCACAAGTTTTATGTGCCGAACAATGCCGCGATCATCATTGCGGGCGATGTCAGTGCCACTGAAATTTTCTATCAGGCCGATGCGATCTTCGGCGATTGGGAACGCGGCGCTGACCCGTTTGCCGCCGACCCGATTCCGCGCCATCCAGGCTTGCTCAAAGACGAAGCCGTCATCGTCAATCAAGCAGTCAACGCAGTCACGATCAATATGGGTTATCACGGGCCTTCGACCGATTTAGATCCGCAGGCGACTTACGCGGCGGATGTGTTCTCTTACATCTTGCGGCAGCCGGATTCGAAATTTTCGCGCACGCTGGTTGACTCGGGACTCACCACGGGCGCGGCGGTCGGCTATCTCACGCAACGCAACGTAGGCCCGATCACCATCACCGGACAAACCGACGCCGCCAAGCTCAAAGCCGCGATTGCCGCGATCAATCAGCAGATTCAGCAATTCGACGCGCCGGACTATTACACCGACGAAGAGCTGAGCAGCGCCAAAGTCCTGCTTGATGTTGAGGAAATTTACAGGCGCGAAAAACCATCGGATTACGCTCACACCATTAGTTTCTGGTGGGCGAGTTCGGGGCTGGACTATTACGCGAGCTATGTCGAAAAGTTGAAGACGGTCACGCGCGCTGACATTCAGAATTACGTGCGGCGTTACATTAAAAATCGCCCGCGCATTTTCGGCGTGATGATTTCGCCTGGCGATCAACAGAAAGCAGGCTTGACGGCGAAAGATTTATTGACGCGCCCTGACGCCGTGCAACTCGCAAAAATGCCTGAGACGCCAATTTCGACCACGACGCAAACCGTGCCGAGTTCCGCGCCGGGCAAGGTCAACAACCCCGCGCCGGTCAAACGCAAAGGCGAATAAAGGAGGCTGCTTATGGCTTACGGAAAATATAAAGACATACAGGAAGTTGCTAAAAAGTATCAGGTGAAAATCGCCAAGAGCGTGTTTGTCGAACCTATCCCCCTAGCGATTGATGATTACTTCCAAGCGGAGTTGACCTATTCGCTCGATAACCTGGATGTCAGAATGTCTGAGGCCTCGATCAGCGAATTTATCATCGCTCCGATTCTGAGAGAGGTATGGAAAAAGCACGAAGAAGCACTTTCGCTGTGGAGCCACGTATCCATGAAGGTGGGAGAAGATTTCGATGGCTATCCTGATTACCTTTTTACCAAACGATCTCCGTTAGGGATGGTGCGCGATAAACCGTATCTGTTGGTCGTCGAGGCTAAGAAAGACGATTTTGACGGAGGCTGGGGACAATGCCTGGCGGCCATGATCGCAGCCCAAACCATCAACGAAGACGATCAAATCACGCTGCACGGCTCAGTCTCGAACGGAGACGTGTGGGAGTTCGGCAAACTCAAAGGCCGAGAATTCGTGCGTGACCGACGAACTTTTACCCTTGATGCGCGGGAAGAATTATTCGCCGCCCTAAATTACGTCTTCACCCAAGCCGAAGAATTGGCTCGACAAAACTGAGATTTATTTTAACGACTAACTTATGAATTTATTTTCAACCCTCCGCGCTCTTTCATTCCTTGTTTGTTTCACCGCACTGACTTTCGCCCAAGCCGCTGCGCCTAAGCTCGCGCCGGTCAACGACACCGAAGAATTCACTACCGCCAACGGACTCAAGACCATTCATCGCCGTGTGCAAGGCAACGAAGTCATCGCCGTGCGGATTTATTTCAAAGGCGGCGCGCGCAACATCAACGACAAGAACGCGGGCGTCGAACCGCTCGCACTCGAAGTCGCGCAACAAGGCACGAAAAACTTTCCCAAAAGCCAACTCAACCGCGAACTCGCGCGCATGGGAACCGTACTCGAATCGGCAGGCGGCTATGATTATTCCATCGTAGCGATGCGCTGTGTGCGGCAATACTTCGATCGTTCGTGGGCGTTGCTGACCGATGTCGTGTTGAATCCGACCTTTGATGAAAAAGAAGTCGCGCTGGTCAAAGAGCAACTGTTGAGCGCGTTGCGGCAAGAGAACGACGACCCTGATTCGACGGTGGCTTCGGCGAGCGACAAGCTGCTTTATCGCAGCCATCCATATTTCAATCGGCCTACGGGCACGGCGGCTTCGATCACGCCGCTCACCGGGGCTGACTTGCGCGCGTGGCACGCGAAGATGATCGAAACCTCAAAGATGCTGGTCGTATTCGTAGGCGACGCGCCTTTCGCCGACATCAAAACCAAAGTCGAAACCAGTTTCGGCAAACTGGCGCAAGGCGCATTCAAACCCACGCCGCTGCCCGCGTTTGCCACGGCCAATCAACCGGCGTTCGACTTGATGCAACGCTCGGTGCAAACCAATTACATTCGCGCGACGTTCACCGCGCCGACGCTCGATCATCCCGATTACCCAGCCATGAACGTGTTGACGAAAATCTTGAATCAACTGTTTTTTCAGGAGGTGCGGGTCAAGCGCAATCTGTCTTACGGCGCGGACGTGACACTGCTTGGGTTGGGTGCCAATGCGGCGAACATGACCGTCACCACGCAAAAACCGAATGAGACGGTGCGCGTGATGTTCGAGCAAATTGACTTCCTGCAAAGAATCATCCTGCGCGAAGAGCCGTTGCAAAACATCATCAGCGGATTCTTGACGGATTATTACACCAAGCTCGAAACCAACGATGCCCAAGCCGCAAAGTTGGGCGAATACGAAATGCTCGGCGGCGGCTGGCAACGCTCGTTCACCTGGCTCGAAGACGTACGCAAAGTTAAATCCGAAGACATTCAGCGCGTCGCCAAAACCTATCTCAAGAACTTTCACTTCGCGGCGTTGGGCAATCCGAGTTATTTCGATAAGGCGTTGTTTCAGAGTCGTTAGCCAGTGTCCGTAGCCCGACCGTAAGAGAGGGCTGCCTTGGCAGTAGTCGCAATGGGATCGCCTAACCCAATCGAAAGATCCTTGAGGTAGCCCTCTCTTACGGTCGGGCTACGGACACGCTCCGCGTCATTTCCCATTCAAGCGAGAGACCCTGCTTTATGGTTCGCATCCTAATTGCAATATTGCTTTTAACGTTCAGCTTGTTCTCGCTGGACTTGCGTTCAGCCAACGCACAAGACAAACCCAAAGAAAAAACCGAAGACGAAACGATCAAACTCGCTACGCAATTGATCGAAGTGCGCGCGGTCGTCACCGACAAGCAGGGCAAAGTCATCGAAGGCCTCACCAAAGACGATTTCGAATTGCTCGAAAACAACAAGCCGCAAGAGGTGAGCTTCTTCAATTTCACCCGCATCGCCGGACGCGGCACGACGCCGACCACCGCGCCGAAAACCGCTGAAGAAATCACCGCCAAAGCTGCCGCGCCGCCTGCGCGCAGCGTGTTGCTCTTTGCCGATACGCTGCACATGCAAGCGGGTAACCTGATGTCGCTCAAACAATCGCTGCGCGGCTTTCTCGACCAACAACTCACCGAACAAGACCTCGCAGCGTTGGTGACGAGTTAC
This sequence comes from Acidobacteriota bacterium, assembly GCA_043718445.1. Lineage (GTDB taxonomy): Bacteria > Acidobacteriota > Blastocatellia > RBC074 > RBC074 > JACPYM01. The sequence continues at coordinate 36,961 of JAYSVR010000275.1, forward strand.
GGCTCGCTGGGCGTCGGCGAACAGTTCACGCGCGACCGGCGCTTGTTGCGTTACGCGCTCACGCGCCTGAGCGTAGGCCCCAGCGAACGCATCAGCGCCTATACGCCTTATCTCGCAGGGATGGTCGAACGCGGAGACCGGCAGGCGCTGACAGAAGCGATGCGCATCGTTCAGCAGGAAGAACGCATTGACGAACCGCGTATGCTCGAAAGCATCACGCGCGCTCGCGCCCGCGAGCTTTTGAATATGGCTTCGTTTCGCAGCCGCCAAACCTTGGCGACTTTGCGCAGCGTGATAGACAACCTGGCGAAAATGCCCGGTCAACGTTTACTCGTACTTTTTTCAGATGGGTTCACTACGCTCGACAATAGCGGCACGCCGGACATGGGCGAATTGCAAAACGTCATCAGCCGCGCCGTGCGCGCGGGCGTGATTATTTATTCGATTGATGCGGCGGGCTTGCGTCCGCCGCCGATGATGAGTGCTGAATACGGCGTGCTGCTCAATTCGAGTTACGCTTCGGGCGGCGAGAGCGAAGCGCAAAACGGCGTGAATGCCTTAGCCGTAGACACGGGCGGCAAATTCTTTCGCAACACGAACGACCTGATGGGCGTCGCCGCGCAAGCCCTGAGCGACAACGAAGCGCTTTATACGTTGGCTTATTATCCCAACGACGAGAGCAAGCCGAACAACTTTCGCAAGCTGACGGTGCGCGTCAAAGGACATCCTGATTACAAGGTTCGTACGCAAAAAGGCTATCTGCCCGCTGCCTTTGCCAAAGCCAAAAACGCCGTCGAAGCGAAAACCCCTGAACTCAAACTCGCCAGCAAAATGGTAGAGCCGCTGGCAACCACCGACTTGGGCGTATTTGCCTCAGTCGCTGATTTTGAAATTGCGAAAGAAGCGAATCAGGCGACCTTGCAAGTGACGATTGACGCCAAAACGCTGACTTACAAACCGGTCAACGACCGCCAGCAATTCGAAGTCAAAATCGTCACGATGGTTTTCGACGCGAACGGCAGGCGCGTGCTGGGTACGTCAGAAGTGCTGCAAGGCAATCTCTTGCCTGCGCGCAAAGCCGCCGCCGAACGCGCGGGAATGAATCTGACCAAACGGCTCGAACTCAAGCCCGGCTTTTATCAAGTGCGCGTAGGCTTGCTGGAACCTTCGACTGAACGCATGGGTACGGCCAACGCCATCGTTCAAGTGCCCGATCTCAAACGCAAACAACTCACGTTGAGCGCAGTGATGTTGACCGATCAACTCGAAGACCTGACAGGTAAGCCAGCTAATCCACCGGCACAATCCCCCGTGTCAGTAAAAGCCGAAAGCCGTTTCGTGCAAGGCATTCCGTTTTTTCAGCCGAGCCAGAACCTGATTTATTACTTTCAGCTTTATGCCAACGCGCCAACTGCGGCGAAACCCGAAGACCTGAATCTGGAAGTTGAAATCTGGCAGGACGACAAAAAAATCGTCACGGCTCCGGCTGCACCGCTGGCAGAACGCCTGATCGGACGCGACGAAAAAGGCCTCACCGTCGGCGGACAACTCGTGCTGAGTCCCTTCCCTACTGGGTTATATGAATTGCGGCTGACGGTGCGCGGACCAGGCAAGAAAACGGTAGCGACGCGCACCTTGCTGTTTGGCGTAGAAAAATAGCCGCCAATTGAGCTTCTGAAATGGAAACCGAAGAGAGAGTACAGAACAGACTGAAATAACGGAACAGGCGAAAAAGACTTATTGAATGTTCGCTTTGGCTTGAGCGGGATTTCGCCACAAAGAAGCACAAAAGCCACAAAAGGAGAGAAAGTTTTTGTGGCTTTTGTGCCTTTTGGTGGCGAAATCCTCTTCTGGTAAAGACGAACTTCAAATTTCAAAACAGGCTCTCACAGCAACCTTCCGTCTGTTCCGTACTCTCTCCTTTGAGTCATTGCCAAAATAAAAACGCGAGCCGTGCTGTTGAATCAGCGCGGCTCGCGTTTTTTGTTTACGCAAAAGCGTAGGGTTATTTCACCGGTTCTTTGTTCAAGCGGGCATTGGCGACGCGGTCTTGCAGCGCCTTAAATTCGCTGGGCGTCATGCCTTCGCCGAGCAAATCCACTGTGTAGGTGTCGCCGATGAAGGGTTCGAGTTTTAGCCGATATGGCCCGGTCAGTCGGAGGGATTTGATTTCCTTGAGTTCCCAAATGCGCGAACGCCTGGTGTCGCCCATGGCTTGAAAGGCCACCTGTTTTTCCTGAATCACCAAACGACCGTCTGATGAGCCAACCGGAAAACGCAACTGTTTCGCGGCGTAAGATTTTTCTTTGAATCCAGGCTCCATTGCACCATTACTAATAAGTGGTTTTTCAGAGTCGTTCACCTTTCCTAAGGCGTTGCTACTAATCTCGTTGCTGGTGGTTGCCAGTTTTGAACTGTCTGGCTTTACAGAGGAATTAGCGGAGACTGTTAGGTCTGCGATGACTTTGGGAGAAACAAAAACTAAATCGCCGATATTTAATCGTGCATCACGAATCTTCCCGAATCGCGGTGTTTGCACATCACGCGAATCACTGCTCACGCTGCCACTCAAATACCGCCCTAACTCCTCTCCAGTAACAAAACCATCCTCATCTAAATCTGCCTCAGACGATTCGAAGGCGCGAACAAAGTAATGTCGAAAAATACTATCATCAGGAACTTCCTGATTCGCTGCACCTGCGGTAATGAATTGACGAACTGGCCCAGCCGTAAAGCTAGCAATCTTTGGCGGGATACGACGGCTGCTTTCGCTGCGGAAAATTGACCCGGCAAAACAACTATCAAAAACAAATAGCGCATGTTTTGACTTAATTCGTAAGGCATAAGCGTTAATGTCATCCATACTGACTGCGCTTAACGAAAATTGCGCAGGGTCATCATCCGGCCTTGGCGCATTGCGCATGACAATGTAGCCCATGTCTCGATCATCACTTAACCGCTCAGTGTGCCCGTGTCCGGCAAAATAGATAACGAGCCTATTGCGTTCGCGTAATCCATACTTAGCAATAAATTGACGAAGCGCAGCATCAAATTCTTCGCGCGTGGGATTGAGAATGCTAGTGGTTTCAAAGCCGCTTTTCGCCAGCACTCGACTCACTTCTTTCACATCAACTTTAACGCCGGGTAGCTTTCGCCAACCTTTGTCATAATCACTGACACCAATAACCAAAGCAGCGCTGGCATCGTAGAGATCAAGCATCTGCCCTGTCTCAGTCTTGATTCGCACACCAACCCCTCGTTGGGTTTGGGCAACGATATTTGACGAACAAAAGGAAAAAATCGCTATCGATAAGGCTACAGCCTTAAAAGTGAGGAGCAATTTCATAATGTTCTCCGGTCTAACAACGTGTGAAGCGTCAAAATAGTGCGTAGAAAAACAAACGCGAGCGGCAAAATGCTGCGCTCGCGTTTGCAATTCGTCCGAGGTAACTACTGTTTGGTACTCAATCGCGCAGAAGCAATGCGATCTTGCAAGGCCTTAAACTCGCTAGGTTGAAGGCCTTCTCCTAGTAGCTCAATGTTGAAGGTGTCTCCAAGGAAAGGCACGATCTCCAAGCGATATGGGCCTTCCTGACCTACTTTTTTAATATCTTTAAGTTCCCAAACGCGTGAGCTTTTTGTGTCACCATTGGCCTCAAATGCGACCTGTTTTTCCTGAACTAGAAGACGCCCTTCAGCATCACCAAAAGGAAATTTTTTGCGTTTAGCAGAGAAGGATTTCTCTTTAAATTCAGGTTTGGTCACGCCTGCTGCCGTAGCGGCTGCGGCTTCCGCTGATTTCGTAATGGGAGCCGCAGCCGTTTCTGCCGGTGCCGATGTCGCAGTGCCACCGGTCATCGGCGCTTTCGACGGTTCGCGGTACCAGGCGGCAAAAGCGGCGCTGTTGCCTTCGACCAGGCGAAAGGCGAAACGGGTGCGTTCGCCGCTGCGGTCTTTGACGGGTTTGGCGGTGCTGACGGTGATGACGCCGTCGGCTTCGGTCCAACCGGCGATGTTGGATTTCTCAATCGAAAAAGAGCCGTCGGCCATTTCCTGGTCTACGAAAACCAGCATATCGCCAGCCGAAATGAGTTCGCCTTTGGCAATGCCGAAGTTGATCGAAAGTTCAGCCTTTTGAACTTTGACAGGCGCTTGCGCCCAAGCTACTACGCTGCCGCCCAATAGGGAGGCACACAGGGCAACTGACAGGGTGAGCGGTTTGAGATTCGCTTTGAGACTCATAGTTATTCTCCTCGTGGTTAAATAGTGTTCGACGCGCAGTCGAATCTGTGTAAAAAAAGCGGGGATTCCTGCTTGAGCAAGTGGGGGAGAATGAATTTTGCGTTTGTTTGATTGCGTGTGTAAGACAACTTTTTGCCCTGTCACCGCAGAATTTGCAAGCGTAAAACTACGTAATAGTAAAAAGGCTTGCGTCTCAGAGGCAATAAATGAAGCCGCGCAACGGTACTATTCGCTCATCGCTCGCAGTGCGAGAGACAAGGGAGAAAGAACGCTGCGCGGCTTTTTTATGTTGCGTTCGTGACGAAAGCACTCCCTCAGCAAGTTGGCGGAAACACGGGAATCGTCACACTCGCCGTCGTAGTCAGTGTCAGTTTGTGCAGGTTGTGTCCTTGATTGAACGCGCCAACGTTCGACGCTGCATTCGCATGGCGATTGATCTGTGCGCCGAAAATGCCAATGTCGGTGCCGCCTGAAAGCTTCAGCCAGCCGGTGCGGCCTGTGCCAATCACTTGATCGTAACGCGGTACGACACGCGGCCTATCGTTCGTCAGCGAGCCGCGCGACTGGCACGTAACCGCTGGCAACGAGAAGTGGTCGCAGTCGAACTCGCGCTGACCGTGTCTGCGATTTGCGCTTGATAGGTCACGCTCGCCGCCAGCGTACCGCTTGCCGTCAAGCCGTTTGCGGTGACGGTGCAAACGGCTTGACGGCAAGCGCGCCCGTCACGGTGCAACTGTTTAGTTTTGCGTTTTTTGTTGCCGCTATAAAACAATGGCACTAACAACTCGGCGGAAAGACTGGCATCGTATAAACCGCCGAAGTCGTTAGCGTCAGTTTGTGCAGGTTGTGTCCCTGATTGAAAGCGTTGCTCTGCGTGGTGACGTTGACATTACGCGTAATCATCACGCCCAAAATGCCGATGTCGGTTGCCCCATAGATTCTCATCCAGCCAGTGCGGCCGGACGTAATTATCGAATCAAGCCGCGGCGTAACACGCAGATTCGCCACCGGCGTGCGCACCTGACACGTCGAAGCCGACAGGTTGAAGCTGTAAGCTTTTTCGGCGTCGTCATAAAGCAAGCCGAACAAGCCGTTGATGGTGGCTGCGCCAACACTCAGATCGCCGCCGATGCGATCAACGATGAGCAACGTCGAGTTGCCGTCTTGCGGACTCGGAATGTTGTTCATCGCCAGCACGCGCGCCAGTGGGTTGTAATTCACCGCATCGAACCTGAGCAAAACATTCGAGGCGTTGAGATCCGTGCCCGCCGGATTCACCTTTTGCGCCGCGATGGCTTCAGCACCTAGATTCGCGGCGTGGCCAGAAGCCAGCTTGAGGTATTCGTCGCCGATCAAACAGTTGGCGGCTTTCGGCAAGCCGGTTCCGAACTCGACGACCACCGCGACGACGTAACCGCTCACGCCCGGATCAATATCCGACGCCAACATGACCGCTGTCTGATTTGGCGTCAGGCATATGTAACTATCCGCCACCGAACAATTGCTGCCATCCACAAAAAACAGATGAACAGCGAGCCGATCCGTAGGCGAGATATTCGTGATGGCAAACCGCGTATTCTCAGCCGCCGGATTGCTCGGACTTGAGGTGTAATAGGGATAGATCAACACCGAGCCGGCTTTCTGATCGCTAATCATCGAAGCGACCGGCCAGGGCTGGCCGGGGTCAGTCGTCTGCTTACACGGTTCGACGGGAATCGTGGCGCTTGAGGTAACGGTGGCGCACCCAACCCCTGCTTGAACGCTTACGTTCAAGGTTACCGGCGTTGCCGTTCCTGCTTTCCAACTCAGCGTGCGCGTACCCTGTCCGCCGGTGATCGTACCGTTCGTGATTGTCCATGAATAAATGGCTCCGACGCCTGCGTCAGGCACGGACGCCGTGCCGGCGGAATTGATGCAAACGTTGGGCGCGGTCGTGATCGTCGCCACCGGCATCGGATTCACCGTCACCGATTGCGCAGACGAAGCAACACAACCCGCCCCCGTCGTCACCGTTACGTTCAACGTCACCGGCCCCGTTGCACCGGCTGACCACGTGATGGTGCGAAGGTTCGCCGCGCTCGTGATCGTGCCGTTGGCAATCGTCCACGCATAAGTCGCGCCTATGCCTGCGTCGGGCACGGAAGCCGTTTGGCCCGTCGCGTTGGCGCATACGGCGGCAACGGGGACGCTAATCGTGGCGATGCCCGAAGGATTCTCAGTGATCTGTATCGAACTCGCCGACGCGCAACCCGAAGCGTTCGTCACTGTCACATTGATCGTGATCGGACTGACGATGCCTGCGTTCCAGGTGATCGTCGGCGTATTTTGTCCCGTGACGAGTGTGCCATTGTTGATGACCCAGTTATACGTTGCACCGGCTCCCGCATTGGGTACGGAGGCCGTGACACCGACGGTGTTTGCGCACACGGCAGCAGGCGCAGTGATGGTGGTGAGAGGCAACGCATTGACGGTGACAGGTTGCAGGCTGCTGACCGCGCTGCAACCGGCGGCAGTCGTGACCGTTACGCCAATGGTGACAGGGCTAACCACGCCTGCTTCCCACGTAATCGTCGGCGTGCCTTGTCCGACGAGAATCGTACCGTTCGTGATCGTCCAGAGATACGTCGCGCCTGGGCCTGCGTTCGGCACCGAAGCCGTATTCCCAGTCGAACTCGCGCACACCGCCGTTGCCACCGTGATGGTCGTGACCGGTGACGCATTGATCGTGATGCGCATCTGGTCGCTCACCGCGCCGCACGGCCCTGCCGGGTCGTTGCTCGTCAACGTCAGCACGACGAAGCCTGCCGCAATCTCTCCGGCTGACGGCGTATACGTCGCGTTGAGCGTCGTCGCGTTCGGTGCGAATACGCCTGCGCCGCCGCTCCACGTGCCGCTCGTAGTGCCGCCGCTGATGACGCCCGCCAGCGTGACCTGCGGCGTATTCGCGCACACCGTTTGATCTGCGCCCGCGTTCGTCATCACCGCCGGATTGATCGTGATCGTCATCGTCGCACTCACCGCGCCGCACGGCCCCAGCGGATCGTTCGTCGTCAGCGTCAATATCACCGTACCCGCCGCGATTTCAGCCAGTGACGGCGTATACACTGCGTTCAACGTATTGGCGTTCGGCGCAAAACTGCCTGTGCCGCCGCTCCACGTCGCGTTGACTGCGCCGCCGCCGATGATGCCCGCCAGCGTCACATTCGGACTCGTCGCGCATACCGTTTGAACAGGCCCCGCATTCACTGTCGCCGCCGGGGTGATCGTGAACGTCACCATATCGCTCACCGCATTGCACGGCCCTTGCGGATCGTTCGTCGTGAGGGTCAACGCCACCGTACCCGCCGCGATCTCTGCGGCTGACGGCGTATAAGTCGCGTTCAAGGTCGTCGCGTTCGGCGCAAACGTACCCGTGCCGCCGCTCCACGTTGCACTCGCCGCGCCGCCGCCTACTGAACCCGCCAACACAAAAGACGGGCTGCTCGAACAAACGGTTTGCGGACTGCCCGCGCTGACCGTCGCCGCCGGATTGATCGTGATCGTCACCTGCGAAGTGGCCGCGCCGCACGGCCCCGTCGGATCGTTCGTCGTCAGCGTCAACGTCACCGTGCCCGCCGCGATCTCAGCGGCTGACGGCGTGTAAACCGCATTGAGCGTCGTCGCGTTCGGCGTGAACGTACCCGCGCCGCCGCTCCACGTGCCACTCGTAGCACCGCCGCTCACCGAACCGGCGAGCGTCACGTTCGGACTCGAAGCGCAAACGGTCTGTGGCGCTCCGGCGTTGGCTACCGCTGCCGGATTGATGGTGATGATTACGGTATCTGTCACCGAGTTGCACGGCCCGGTCGGATCGCTGCTCGTCAACGTCAACGTCACCGTGCCCGCCGTGATCTCAGCCGCCGACGGCGTGTAAACCGCATTCATCGTCGTGTTGTTCGGTGCAAACGTGCCGGTGCCGCCGCTCCACATCGCGCCGGTCGCCGCGCCGCCGAAAGCTCCCATCAAGGTCACTGCCGGACTCGTGGCGCATACCGTTTGATCGGCTCCGGCATTCACCGTCGCCGCCTGATTGATCGTGATAGTCATCATCGCGCTCACCGCGCCGCACGGCCCCGTTGGGTCGTTCGTCGTCAAGGTCAGCGTCACCGAACCCGCCGCGATTTCACCTGCTGACGGTGTATAAACCGCATTCAACATCGTCGCACTCGGATTGAACGTGCCCGCGCCGCCGCTCCACGTTGCGCCCGACGCGCCTCCGCCCACCGAACCTGCAAGTTGCACGTTCGGACTCGTCGCACAAACAGTTTGATCCGCTCCGGCGTTAACGGTCGCAATCGGGTTGATGAAGATTGTGACCGTATCCATTGCGGTGCCGCACTGTCCGCCGACTGTCGTCAACGTCAGCGTCACTTGCCCCGCCGCGATTTCACCCGCCGTGGGCGTATACATCGCATTGAGCGTCGTGTTGGTCGGAGCAAAAGTGCCTGCGCCGCCGCTCCACATCCCGCCGGGTGAGCCGCCGATGGAACCTGCGAGCAAGACCGTGGGGCTGCTGGCGCATACGGTTTGATCGGGGCCTGCACTCGCTGAAGCGTTGGCTCCGACCGTAATCACTACCGTATCGCTAACCGAAGCGCACGGCCCGGTCGTCATCAACGTCAACGTCACCGTACCCGCCACGATGTCTGTGGGCGAAAGCGTATAGGTCACGGCGAGTGTCGTATTGTTCGGCGTGAACGAACCTGTACCGCTGGTTGACCAAACACCGCCCGTCGCGCTGCCACCTACGGAGCCGCCCAACATCACTGCCGGACTGGCCGCGCACGTGGCAATATCCGCTCCCGCATTCACCGTCGCCAGCGGACGAATCGTGATCGTCACCAGATCGCTCACCGCCCCGCACGGCCCGGTCGGGTCGTTGGTCGTCAAGGTCAGCGTCACCGTGCCAGCGGTAATTTCAGCCGCCGACGGCGTGTAGATCGCATTCAAAGTATTTGCATTCGGATTGAACGTGCCCGTGCCACCCGTCCACGTTGCGCCCGCAGCCGCGCCGCCTATCGTGCCAGCCAGCGTTACGTTCGGGCTGCTCGCGCATACGGTTTGATCCGTCCCCGCATTGACCGTCGCCACCGGATTGATCGTGATCACCATCGCATCGTTCACCGCACCGCACGGCCCGACCGGATCGTTGGTCGTCAAGGTCAGCGTCACCATGCCCGCCGCGATTTCGCCCGCCGTCGGCGTATAGGTCGCGTTCAACGTAGTTGCACTCGGATTGAACGTGCCCGCGCCGCCGCTCCACATTCCGCTCGCCGCCGAGCCGCCCACCGAACCAGCGAGGATGACGTTCGGCAGATTGGCGCAGACGGTTTGATCGGCTCCGGCATTGACCGTCGCCGCCTGATTGATCGTAATCACCATCGTCGCGCTCGTCGCGCCGCACGGCCCCGTCGGATCGTTCGTCGTGAGGGTCAGTGTTGCCGTACCCGCCGCAATCTCAGTCGCCGACGGCGTATACATAGCATTGAGCGTCGTCGCGTTCGGGTTGAACGTACCCGTCCCGCCGCTCCACGTTGCGCTCGTCGCGCCACCGCCGACCGAACCCGCGAGCGTCGTCGTCGGACTGGTCGCGCATACGGTTTGCGCTGGGCCTGCGTTGACCGTCGCCGCCGGATTGATCGTAATCAACACCGAATCGCTGGCGACAACGCACGGCCCCGCCGGGTCGTTTGACGTGAGCGTCAGCGTCACCATACCTGCCGTAATTTCAGCCGCCGATGGCGTATACACAGCATCGAGCGTCGTATTGTTCGGCGCAAACGTACCCGTGCCGCCGCTCCACGTTCCCATCGTCGCGCCTCCGCCCAGCACGCCTGCCAGCGTGACTTGCGGCAGGTTGGCACAGACGGTTTGGTCTACGCCCGCATTGACCGTCGCCGTCGGATTGATCGTGATGGTCGTCGTCGCGTTCACCGCACCGCACGGCCCGTTCGGATCATTCGTCGTCAGTGTCAGCGTCACCGTACCCGCCGCAATTTCCGCCGCCGATGGCGTATACATCGCCGTCAATGTCGTGTTGCTCGGCGCAAACGTACCCGTGCCGCCGCTCCACGTTCCGGTAGCTGCACCTCCACCTACCGTACCCGCCAGCGTAACCGTTGGACTGTTCGCACATACTGTTTGATTCGCGCCTGCGCTGACCGTCGCCGCTGGATTGATCGTAATCACCATCGTGTCGCTCACCGCCGGACACGGTCCAATCGGGTCGTTCGTCGTGAGCGTCAACGTGACAGTGCCTGCCGTGATTTCACCTGCGGTAGGCGTGTAAACCGCATTCAACGTATTCGCATTCGGATTGAAGGTTCCCGTGCCGCCGCTCCACGTGCCGGTAGCCGCGCCTCCGCCCACTACGCCCGCGAGCGTCACGTTCGGGCTGGTCGCGCAAACCGTTTGATCTGCGCCCGCATTGACCGTCGCCGCCGCATTGACCGTCAGCGTTCCCGAAGCGGGCAAGCTCGCGCAGCTTTGCGCGCTCGTCACCGTGACCGTATACGTACCTGCTACCGTCGCGTTGATGGATTGTGTCGTCGCGGTGAAGCCGCCCGGCCCCGTCCAGCTATAGGTATAAGGCGTCAATCCGCTCACCGCCGTCGCCGTCAACATTGCCGAGCCGCTGCCGCAAATCGTTTCTGAATTGACTGACACCACGGGAATCGTCCCCACCGTCACTTGGAAGGGTTCAATAAAATCATCGAGGTTGGCGTTGGGGGCCTGCGATGATTTGGTTTTGATCATCACCGATTTGATGCCAATGCAGGGATTCAAATTTGAAATCAACGCCGTGATGTCAATCGCTCCTTCGACAAAGGCGAACTGTTGATAGGTCGTCGAACCGAATGCGCCATAAGGCACGGGAACCGCTCCGGCAATGTTGGTCGCTGAAAAAACCGTGCCTGGGGGAGGGGTTATCGTGTGATAAGTAAAGCCGAGCGCGGCACCCGCGTCTGCTTCCCAACGTTGCACAATGAAATCAGGTTGCGTACCGCCGTTGGTCAGTTCCATCGTGAGGATGATGTCGCCTACCGTGCGTCCGCCGTTAGGCCCGGCTGAAGTAAACGTGCCGCCGCTGGCCGTCAAGGTGTTTTGCAAAAACTCGAAATCGAGATAGCTGTTGCCATTCGTAGACAAACGGTCAGCGGCGACGACTGCCCATAGATGCCCGTTCACGTCGTTCGAAACGTTCAACAGTCCATGGTTGAGGTCGAGCTTGCCGACGGCCTTTTTCGTGGTGTAAGTCCACGTGGCGGGGTTATCAACGTACTTGCAACAATTGATGACGTTGTCTGAGGTCGTGTCATAAAGATCAATGCTACGGTAAGTCTTCGTTGCATCAACCGGTACGCCCGCTGCGGTTAAAACGCCGCCGCCCGTGCCTGCGCCATTCGGAACCCAATCGCTGACATTGTTGGTCGGCGTATTCGCCTGCAAATCGCCTTCGATGTCGAAACCGCCGGGATTTCCGGTGGGCGCAATGCCGGGGGCAAACATAGCTAAGGGAGCCGCGACTGGAAACGCATACGCCCGCAAGTCGCGCGGATCGCTGGGCGAAAGGGACGCGCAATCCATCGGCGTGGTGCTTGCTGTGGCACGGCTGGAAAATTGTTCGCGAAAAGCTGAAAAGGCTGTACCCGTCCAACGCATCAGGCTCGGCTTGAACACAAAGACTGTGAGTGCCAATAAGAAAAAGGTGACAAGAAAGCGACGGCTGCGTAAACGCGTGGCTAGTCCTATGGGTGAGAAGCTGTGGGGATGCATGTGTGTAGATACTCCTTAGAGAAAGAACAATGGTTCTATTGACCACTGTGAGGGGTTATTACTTTCGGGGTATTAGGTTGCTTGTCCAAACGCGACGCCGAGTCATCACCATTCCGAGAAAAGCGTTTAGAAAGCTTACGATGTTGAGAGCTTAATAATTCAGGGCGACTAGAAATCAGGACACCAAAAGTCGCGCCAAATTTTTAAGCGGTAATTCTAACTATACGAACAATACGTGGCGGAAGTAGGAGTGATATATTTGGTGGAGATGCCTCGCGCCTACTGCCGATATTTTTCACTAATCACTTAAAGTAAAGAGGCGGCGAGCAATATACCGATTCACAAAATATTTTCAATGCGGCGGCGGCGGAAAGAGCAAAAATATCCGTCGCCGCCGCATTGAAAAGCCCACCCTCAATCGTTCGGCGTTTCTTTTCTCTCGACTCTCGCACTGGCGAAAGACCGGGGAAAGGGAACGCTGCGCGGCTTTTTTTACCGCACGCTGGAAGCCTGCGCTCCCAGATTTAGCACGTCGGCGGAAACACCGGAATCGTTACGTTAGCCGTCGTAGTCAGTGTCAGCTTGTGCAGGTTGTGCCCTTGATTGAACGCACCTGCGTTAGAAGCTGCGTTGGCGTTGCGATTGATTTGCGCGCCGAAAATACCGATGTCGGTGCCGCCTGAAAGCTTCAGCCAGCCGGTGCGACCTGAACCAATCACTTGGTCATAACGCGGTACGACACGCGGACGATCATTCGTCAGCGAACCGCGCGACTGGCACGTAGCCGCTGGCAACGAGAAGCTGTAAGCCTTCTCAGAATCGTCATAGAGCAAGCCGAACAGCGTGCCTAACGTAGACGCATTCGTCAGCAGGCTGCCGCCCAGACGATTCACGATCAGCAGCGTATCGTTGCCATCCGCACGTGAAGGCAGGTTTGACGCTGCAAGTACGCGCGGCAAGGCGCTGTAACTCACGCCGTTGAAATTCAACTGCACCGACGTATCCACGTTCGCGTTGCAGGTCGTCAGTCCGCCCGCCAGCGCCGCAATCGCTTCGGCTCCGAGATTGGCCTGATGGCCTGACGCAAATTTCACGTACTCATCGCCGATCAAATAGTTGAAATTTGTCGGACAGCCGCCGCTGTCAGTTGCAATCGCTACGACATAGCCCGTCGTACCAGGATCAATATCCGACGCGAGAATCGCAGCGGTTTGATTGGGGGTTAAACAGATAAATGAATCAGCCACGCTGCACGACGAACCGTCTACGAAAAACAGGTGAACGAACACCGTACGCGACGGGTTGGTATTCGTGATCGCCAGCCGCGTGTTTTGCGCCGCCGCATTGACTGCATCCGACGTATAAACACGACTTGGAACGTTATTTGATTTTGGTTGAGCTGCCAATGTTGTCACGTAGCCATCAGCAGTCCCAGGATTTGGTTGCAGGTTTGTCCTTGCGTCA
>JAYSVR010000276.1:0-18694 GCA_043718445.1 Acidobacteriota bacterium
GGCTTGCGCTTTCTGGCGATTGGCTCGGTCGTGTTGCATCACCTGATGTCAATCTATCTGGCGCAAACCGGACGCAGTCAGGTGGCAGTGCATACGCCGACTGAATGGGTCGCGGCGGGCGGCGGCTCCGGTTTGGTCGCCATCGCTTACGCCGGACATTTCGGCGTGAATCTGTTTTTCGCCATCAGCGGATTTATTCTCGCGCTGCCTTTTGCCAAACGCAGCTTTGAGGGACGCGAGGCTCCGAGTCTGAAGAAGTATTTCTGGCGGCGCGTGACGCGCATCGAGCCGCCTTATGTGATTTGTTTGTTACTTTTCTTTTTGGTGCAATGGCTGTGGAAAGGTTATTCGCTGAGTTTTTTGCTGCCGCATTTATTTGCCAGTTTGGGTTATTTGCATAACTTGATTTACGGCTACCATAGCTCAATTAACGTAGTCACCTGGTCGCTCGAAATCGAAATCCAGTTTTATGTGTTAGTGCCGCTGCTCGTCACTGTCTTTAAATTAAAAAATGCCTTTTTACGGCGCGGCTTGCTACTCGCGTTGATCGCTTTCGGCGGATGGTTTTCGCAACACGTGATTTATCCTTCGGGCGAAGAGCGGTTGATGTTATCGCTGCTGAATTTTTTTGCTTATTTTTTAGTGGGCTTCCTGCTTGCCGATTTATACCTGCACAACTGGTTCGCGCGGCGGCATTGGGTGTTTGACGGGCTGACGCTTTACGCGCTGTGGGCGATGCTGACGGTGCTGACCACGGCGGGGCAGTATTATTACGCGCTGCCGTTGCTGGTGTTGACGCTTTATCTCGGCTGCTTTCTCGGACGTTTATCCAATGCGTTTTTTCGCTTGCGCTGGATCGTTATCACGGGCGGGATGTGTTACACGTTTTATCTTTACCACATTCCGTTGTTATCCGAGATGGTAGCTCACACGAAGCAATGGCTGAGTGTCGCGCGTCCGGTGGCGTTTGATTTCAGCTTGTTGATGTTACTCGTGTTACCTGTGTTGGCGGTGTTATGCAGCGTGTGGTTCGTCGTGACAGAAAAACCGTTTATGCTTTGGGGAACGCGAGCTCGGTTGAAGTAGGCATTTTTTGGAGTGCGGCGGCTTTGACGCAGCTTTCCCACGGTCTTCCGCATTAGTCGCCTCCCAGAGTCAGTGAGAAAGCTGCGTCAAAGCCGCCGCACTCCAAAAAAATAAAAGGCCGGGAGAACTGAGTTCAATCAGTTCTCCCGGTTTTTTTTGTTACTGGCAATGGCCAGGGAAGATCGGAATCGAGATGCGGGCCGATTCGGCGTAACGCAACACGTGCAGGTCGTGTCCGCCGTCGAAGGCGCCGGGTTGCGAGACGGTGTTTGAGTTGCGCGTGATGGCTGCGCCGACCATTGCGCCGCCGCCTTGCGTCCAGACCTTCATCCAGCCGCTGCGACCTGCTGGAATGATGCTGTCAATGCGCGGCGAAGTGCGCGGATAAGTGCCGTTGAGCGGCGTGCGCAACTGGCAGTTCGGGACGGTTGCGCCGAAGCTGTAAGCTTTCTCAGCGTCGTCATAAACCAACCCGAAGAGCGCGCCGAGCGAGTCGGCTCCGACTGCCATATCGCCGCCGATGCGCGTCAGGTAAAGCCGCGTATCGTTGCCGTCCGCCGGACTCGGAAGGTTGTCAATCGCGAGTACTCGCGGCAACCGGCTGTATTGCTCGTCGTCGAAATTCAACGTCGCCATTTGTTCGTTGGGGTTGCACGAGAAATTGCCGCCCGGCAACGCCTTGGCACATTGCGCCTTGAGATTGGCGTAATGCCCGCTGTCGAATTTGACGTATGAGTCGCCGATCAGATGATTGAAATAAGTCGGGCAACCAGTCGTGGGGTCTACCGCCACGGCGATCATATAGCCCGTCGTACCCGGATCGAGATCAGACATCGTGAAGCTGGTCGTCTGATTCGGCGTCAGGCACAGATATGAATCGGCGATGCTGCACGATTCGCCGTCCACAAAGAACAGGTGCATCGTCGCGGGTTGATTCACGCTCGTGTTGGTGATGCTGATGCGCGTATTGCCGCGCACCGGATTCGCCGCGTTCGACGTATAAACCGGGAAGATCAACACCGAGCAACCTTCGTTCGGCGTGCCGGGGCCGACTTGCGGACAGTTCGCCACGTCGCACACGGTCACACTCGCCGACGTTTCGTTCGAGCCATTGTTGTCAGCATCGAAATTCGCCACCGAAGTGATGCAGTAAGGCACGCCCGCTTGCACGTTATTCGCCAGTTGAATCTTGTAACGAATGGTCAACGTCGAGTTGGGCGCGAGCGCGCCGTTCCAAACGACGCGGCGATTGCCGTCGAAGCTGCACGCACCGCTTGAAGCCACACAGCTATTCGGTACGACGACGACTTCGGCGGGCAGTTGCGCTTCAAACTCATTGCCCGCGTTGTCGCGTTGCGTGACGTTGCTGGGGTTGGTGAGCCGCGCCGTGAGTTGCAAGACGACGCCGGGGCCGACGCAAGTCGCGGGGTCTTCGATGTTGATGTTCAGGAAGTTGATGAACCCGAAATCAATCGTGTTGTTGCCGTTCGCGCCGTCGCCGTCGTTGGTCGGTTCGCCGTTGGTGGTGAGAATGACCGGGCCTGACGTGGGTGGTTGCGTCGCCGGGTTATAACTATCTGAACCGTTGTCGTCGTCGTCGGTGTCTGTGTTCGGATCGTTCGTGCCGTTGGTGCTGATGCATCCGTTCAGCGCACCGGCGGTCGCGCCCTCATTCCCAAAGTTCGAGGCATCAATCTGGACGAAATACGTTGCCGTAATCAGTCCGGTGAATTGATAGCTGCCAGTTGAATTGCTAGTGGTCATCTTCACCAAGACATCGGTGGCGGCGTTGAATACGCGGTCGCCGTTGTCGCGATAAAGGTTGAGCTTGACGCCGCTCACGCCGGTCTCGCCGTTGTCGCGGCGTCCGTTGCGGTTGGCGTCTTTCCACACCAGATTGCCGATGGATTGATTCGCGCTGACGAAGCCGAAATCAACTGTTTGATTGCCGTTCGCATCGTCGCCATCCACGTTGGCGGGCGGTTCGGTTCCGCCTTGCAAGGTGATGACGCCCGACGTGATGGCACTGGTCGCGGGATCAGCCGTGTCAATGCCGTTGTCGTCGTTATCAATGTTGCTGTTGGCGTTGGCGTTCGTCGTCGTTGACGAAACGCAATCAACCAATGCGCCGCTGCCGCTGAAGTTGCTCGCCGCGATGCGCACGAAGTAATTGCCCGGCGCGAGATTCGGGAAGCTGTAAAGCCCGCCATTGATCGTCGTCGTATTGGCAATCGCTCCGCCGTCATTAGCGTCGAGTTGGTTGTTGTTGTTGGCGTCGCGGAACAGTTCGACGCGCACGCCGTTGATGCCCGGCTCGCCGCCTTCGCGGAAGCCGTTGTTGTTGAGGTCTTTATAAATCAGGTTGCCCAGATTGACCGGCGTATAAAAACCGAAATCAACTGTGCCGTTGCTGTTGTTGTCGTCGCTATCCACCGTCGCGGGCGGTTCGCCGAAACTGGTCAACGTGATGACGCCTGACAAGATGCCAGTCGTCGCGGGGTTGGCGACATCAATGCCGTTGTCATCGTTGTCTGTGTTGTCGTTCGGATTAGCGTTCGTCACCGTTGACGATACGCAGCCAACTAATGCACCCGCGCCGACGAAATTGCTCGCCGCCAAGCGCACGACGTAATTGCCCGGCGGCAGGTTGGTG
The DNA here is from genome assembly GCA_043718445.1 of Acidobacteriota bacterium. GTDB lineage: Bacteria > Acidobacteriota > Blastocatellia > RBC074 > RBC074 > JACPYM01. The sequence continues at coordinate 3,740 of JAYSVR010000276.1, forward strand.
AACTGATAGGTGCCGCCATTCAGCGTGCCGCGCGTTTGAATGATCGTCGTGAGTTCGCTGCCGTTGAGCGCGCCGCTGTTGTCAGCGTCTTTCAGCAATTCGACGACTACGCCGTCAATGCCGGGTTCGCCGCTGTCTTTGCGACCGTTGTTGTTGGCGTCTTTCCAGACCGCATTGCCCAGACTGACCGGCGCATAGAATCCGAAATCAACCGTCGCGTTGCCGTTGTTGCCGTCGCCGTCGGTCGTCGGTTCGCCGAAGCCGACCAACGTAATCACGCGGCTCGCCGAACCGTTATTCGACGGGTCGTTGTCGTCAGCGCCGTTGTCGTCGTTGTCTACGTCGTTGTCGGGATTGCTCGCCGTCACCGTCGAAGAGAAACAGCCCAACAGCGCGCCGCCCGTGCGGAAGTTCGTGTTGATGACGTTCACGACATATTTGCCCGGCGTCAATCCCGTGAAGGAATAGAAGCCGCCGTTCGCCGTCACAGTGTTCGCCACGGCGGGTGAATCAGCCGAACTGAAGCCGCCGCTCGAATCGCGGTCGAGATAGAGATCGAGTTTCACACCGTCTACGCCGGGTTCGCCCGTGTCGAAGCGCCCGTTGTTATTGAGGTCTTTCCACACGAGGTTGCCGAGGCTCATCGTCGTCGTGAAGCCGAAATCAATCGTCAGGTTGGTGTTGTTGTTCGGTTCTGCCGGATCGTTCGGGCCGCGATCAATTTCGTTGACGGGTTCGCTGCCCGCGTTGGGGCCGAGCGTGAGAACCGCGCTGCGAATGCCATTCGTTGCGTTAAACGCAGTACCCACGCCGTTGTCGTCGTTGTCGTCAACGTCTGTGTCGGGGTCGGCGGCGTCGCGCGTGCTGCTGGTGCAGCCAACGAGTGCGCCCGTTCCGGTGAAGTTGCTCGCCGCGACTTCGACCATATAGTCACCCGCCGCCATTCCATCGAAACGATAGTAACCGCCGCCTGCCGTCGTGATGGGAGCCACGTCAACGCCCGCTGCGTTTTTGGCAATCGCTCCGCCGCTCGTGAGCAAGCGAACGATGACGCCGTTGATGCCGGTGTCGCCGTTATTCAAGAGGCCGTCGTCGTTCAAGTCTTTGAATACGCGGTTGCCGATGCTGAACACCTGCGCAATCACAATTGTGAATTCGCGCGTGCCCATACAGCCGTTTGCGTCAGTCGCTTTCAACGTCACCGTGCTTGAACCCGCCGTCGTAGGCACGCCGCTCAATACGCCCGTCGTGGCGTTGAGCGCGATGCCGTTCGGCAAGGTTCCGGCTGCAACGCTCCACGTCACCGTGCCAGTCGCGCCTTCGACGGTCAGCGTTTGGTTATAAGCCACGCCTACGAAACCGTTCGGCAATGTCGCCGGATTCACGGTCAACACGTTGCACACCGGACGCACCGTGAAAGGCCGCGTCGTCGTGCATCCGTTGGCGTCGGTCAAACGAATCGTGAACGAACGATCAACCGTGCTGGTCGGTGTGCCGCTCAAGACGCCGGTCGTCGCGTTGAGCGTAATGCCGGCGGGCAATGCGCCGTCGCTCACCGTCCACGTCAGCGGAGCCAGTGCGTTTGGCGAGGTGAGCGTCGCGTTGTAAGCCGCGCCGACTTGCCCTTGCGGCAACGTCGTCGGATTGATTGTGAGAATGTTGCAGACCGGCGTCAGCGTGAATTCGCGCGTGCCCATACAGCCGTTGGCGTCAGTGCCTTTGATAGTGAACGTACGCGCCGCCGTGCTGGTCGGCGTGCCGCTCAACAAGCCTGCCGCGCTCAACGTGAGGCCAGCCGGTAAAGTGCCACCTCCGGGAGTTGAAGCCACGCTCCACGTCACCGTGCCGTTCGCGCCCGAAGCCGTGAACGTTACGTTATAAGCCGTACCCACCGTCGCCGTCGGCAACGCAATCGGATTGAACGTGAACGTATTGCATTGCGGCATCAGCGAATATTCGCGCGTTGCCATACAGCCGTTCACGTCAGTGCCTCTGACCGTGAACGCAGCCGTCGCGGTGGCCGTCGGTGTGCCGCTGATAACGCCCGTCGTCGCGCCCAATGACAAGCCCGTCGGCAATGAGCCAGTGGTGATCGTCCAGTTGACCGCACCCGTCGCGCCGTTGAGCGAAAGCGTTTGGTTATATGCAACGTTGATGCTGGCGACCGGCAAGGTCGTCGGCGCAATCGTCAGATTGGTGTTGCAAATCGGCGTGATACTGAATGACGCGGTCGCGGGGCAGTTGTTCGCGTCAATGACTCGCACGGTGAACGTGCGCGCCACGGTGCTGGTTGGCGTGCCGCTCAACAATCCGCTGGGCGTGAGTGTCAAGCCTGCGGGCAATACGCCGGGACTCACGACATTCCACGTCGTCGCGCCCGTCGCGCCTTGCGCCGTGAGTTGTTGCGAATAAGCCGCGCCGATTTGCCCGTTGGGCAAGTTCGTCGTGATGGTCAGCGTGTTGCAAGCCGGCGTGATGGTGAATTGCGTCGCGCCGAAACATCCGTTCGCATCAGTCGCGCGAATCGAGAACGTCGTCGCCGCCGTGCTGGTTGGCGTTCCGCCAATTGAGTTGCCGGTGAGCGATAAGCCTGCGGGCAACGTACCAATCACGCTGAAGGTGTAAGGCGAGACGCCGCCCGACGCGCCGAGCGTTTGTGAATAAGGTGTGCCGACGGTTCCGTTCGGCAAGGTTCCCGTGACTGTCACCGTGGGGCAGTTCGGCATTGAGGTATAAGCGCGTTCGCCGCGACAGCCGTTCACGTCGGTCACGCGAATCGTGAAGGTCGCGCTCGCATTGCTGGTCGGCGTACCGGCGAGCAATCCGCTGCTCGTGAGCGGCAAGCCAAGTGGCAGTGTGCCCGGCGTGACGAGGCTCCACGTCACAGTGCCTCTGCCACCCGTCGCCGTGAGCTGTTGGCTATAAGGCGTACCGACTACGAAAGGCCCGACCGCCGTTTGGTCAAGCGTGATGTTTTGGCAATTGATGACGAGCGACAAATCAATCGTCGCCATGCATCCGCCGTTGTCTGTGACTTTGAACGTAATCGTTCCGCTGAAAGGAACGGTTGGCGTACCTGCCAGCACGCCATTCGTGAAGGTCATCCCCGTCGGCAAAGTGCCGGTCATGATGCTGCCAAGGCTGAACGTATAAGGCGTTGCTCCGCCCGTGACGGTGAAAGTCGTTGACGGATAAACCGCGCCAACTGTGCCTTGTGGCAAGCTGGTCGGCGTCACGAAGGTCATCGTCGAACAGCCCGCCGTCAGCGTGAAGCTGCGCGAACCGAAACAGCCGTTCGCATCGGTGACGCGCACGGTGAACGTATGCGCTGTCACATCAGTGGTCGTACCGCTGATGACGCCCGCCGTGCTTAATGTCAGGCCCGTCGGTAACGAACCAGTCGCTAGTGTCCACGTGAGCGGATTCACGCCGCCCGTGGCCGCTAGCGACTGGTTGTAAGCCACACCCGCAACCGGGTTCGGCAAACTCGAAGTCGTAATGTTCAAGTTGTTGCATACGACCGTGATGGTCAGCGAACGCGAACCAGGGCAACTCGTCGAGTCATTCACATTGATGGTGAATGTCGCCGCACCCAAAGCCGTTGGCGTACCGCTAATGACGCCGTTCGTCAGCGTCAAGCCCGCAGGCAATGCGCCCGTCAGCGTGAACGTATAAGGCCCGGTGCCGCCCGTCGCGCCCAGCGTTTGCGAATAAGGTTGATTGATCGTCGCGTTCGGCAGGCTCGACGGCGTGACCGAAATTACGTCGCAAGTGCGTACCGTGAACGTGCGCGAACCAGTGCAATCAGCCGCGTCGGTCGCCGTGATAGTGAACGTGAAAGCTCCCGCCGCCGTTGGCGTACCGCTAATCGCGCCTGCGGTTGTCATCGTCAATCCGGCGGGCAAGCTGCCGAGTGTGACTGCATAGCTATAAGGCGTCGTGCCGCCCGTCGCGCTCACCGTCGCGTTGTAAGGCGTACCAACCACTGCGTTCGGCAAGCTGGTCGTCGTGAACGTAATCGCCGGGCAAGTTCTGACGATGGTCAGTGATACTTGTCCGCCGCAACCGTTCGCATCAGTCGCGCGAATCGTGACGTTCGTGCTGCCCGCCGTTGTTGGCGTGCCGCTCAACAATCCCGTCGAAGCGTTAAGCGTTAAGCCCGTGGGCAACGTGCCGACGCTGACGCTCCAAGTGATTGTGCCGGTGCCGCCCGCTTGCGACATCTGTTGCGAATAAGGTTGTCCCACCGTCGCGCTAGGCAAGCTCGCGGGTGTGACCGTGATGGTTGGGCAATTGATAACGATGCTCAACGCTTGCGTCGTGAAGCAACCGTTCACATCAGTGACGCGCACCACGAACGAAGGACTGCCATTCGCTGTCGGCGTACCGCTAATCACGCCGCCGGTTGAAAGCGACAGACCCACTGGCAACGTGCCGCTGTCGAGCGTCCACGTGAGCGCGCCCGTTCCGCCGGTCGCGGTGAGCGTTTGCGAATAAGGTGTGCCGATGACTCCGTTGGGCAGGTTCGATTGATTGATGGTGATGGTTTGGCAATTGACCGCGATGCTCAACGCGAGGTTGCCCGCGCAACCCGAAGCGTCAACGACACCGACGGTGAAATTACCTGTCGCCAAAGCCGTTGGTATACCGGTGATGGCTCCGCCGCTCGACAAGGTCAAACCGGCGGGCAGGCTTCCGCTCAAAAGGCTGAACGTATACGGCCCGGTTCCGCCTGAGACGGCGAGCGATTGGTTATACGCTGTGCCCAGCACTGCGTTGGGCAGCGTGTTCGGCGTGATGGTCAACGTAGCGCAAATCGTACCGCTATAAGCGCGCGAACCCAGACATCCGCTGGCGGTATGCGTCGCCGTGATCGTGAAACTGTATGCGCCCGATCCTGACGGCGTACCGCTCAACAAGCCCGCAGGCGTGAGCGTCAAGCCTGTTGGCAAAGCGCCCGCCGTGACGGCGTAAGTCACCGCGCCCGTCAAAGTGGTGGTGACAGAAATCGTTTGGCTGAACGCTACGCCCTGATTCATCGCGGGCAGTGTTGCCGGATTTACCGTGATCGTCGGACAAGCTGGCGTCAGCGCATAAGCGCGCGTGCCTGCGCAACCATAAAAGTCTTGCGCGCGAATCGTGAAATTCGCTGCCGCCGAACTCGTCGGCGTACCGGTCAATGCGCCGGTCGCTGGGTCTAACGTCAAGCCCAAAGGCAACGTGCCCGCCGATACGCTAAACGTAAAAGGAGCCGTGCCGCCTGTCGCGCCACCCGTCACCCCGAACGATGCGCTATAAGCCGTGCCGACGGTGATCGGCGTCGGCAAGCCCGGCGTGGGCAACAGCGGCGTCACCGAAATCGTCGGGCAGGTCGGCGTGATGTTGTTGTAATTTCGCGTGTTCGTGCAGCCATATGTGTCAGTCACGCGCACCGAGAAACTCACCGTCGTCGTGCTGGTCGGCGTACCGCTCAACAGTCCGCCGCTCGAAAGCGTAATGCCTGCGGGCAACGTGCCGGTGTTCAGCGTCCAGGTAAAAGGCGCAGTGCCGCCCGTCACCGTGAGCTGGCGCGAATAGGCCGTGCCAACCACCATCGTGTTGACGGTCGCGGTGTTCGGCCCCAGCGTCAACGTCGGGCAGGTCGGCGTAATCGTATAAGCGCGCAAGCCTCCGCAACCATTGTTGTCAGTGGCAGTGATCGTGAACGAAGCCGCCGCGTTGCTGGTCGGCGTACCGCTCAATACGCCCGATGTTGCGTTCAGCGTTAGCCCCGCTGGCAAAGCGCCCGCTGTGACCGCAAACATATAAGGCGCAGTGCCGCCCGCGCCGGTGAACGTTTGGGTAAAGGCCGTACCCACCGTCATCGCATTCACCGTCGCCGCATTCACCGTGATGGCCGCGCAGATGCGCAGGTTGTAATTGATTGTCGCAATGCAACCGCCCGCACTCGTCGCGCGGAACGTCAGCGCCGAAGCGCCAGCCGCTGTTGGTGTACCGCCCAATACGCCGGTCGCCGTGTTGAAAGTCATTCCGGCGGGCAAGGTTCCCACCGTCAACGCCCACGTATACGGCGTCGTGCCGCCGCTCGCCGTGAGCGTCTGGTTGTAAGCCACATTCACTTGGCCGTTTGGCAACGAAGCCGGTGTGATCGTGATCGTCGTGCAAGCCGGTGTGACGGTGAACGCGCGCGTACCCGTGCAACTGTTAGTCGTGTCAGTCGCGCGAATGGTGAAGTTCGCCGTTGCGCCGCTGGTTGGCGTACCGCTAATCAAACCTGTTGTCGCGTTGAGCGTCAGCCCCGCTGGCAAAGCGCCCACCGAAACCGCAAAGGTATAAGGCCCGGTTCCGCCCGTTGCTGAAATCGTAGTCGCCGGATAAGCCGTACCGACTGTGCCGTTGGGCAACGTCGTCGGGTTCACCGTGATCGCTGGGCAACTGGTCGTGATGGCAATGGTGAGCATGACCGCGCGCGTGCAGCCATTCGCATCAGTGGCGGTAATCGTAAAGGTGTTGCTGCCTGCCGTCGTTGGCGTACCGGTAATCGCCCCCGTCGCGCCGTTCAACATCAAGCCTGCGGGCAAAGCGCCTGTCGTCACTGCGAAGGTATAAGGCGCAGTGTCGCCCGAAGCTGACACCGTTTGGTTATACGCCACGCCCACTGTGCCGTTCGGCAACGTCGCGGGACTGACCGTGATCGCCGCGCAAACGCGGAAGCCTGCGTCGAAATGATGTTGGTTCTGGCCTTCGGTAACGGCGGTCAGGTCAACCGCGATGAAAGGATAATTGCCCGGACCGATGGGCGCAGCGGCGGGTAATTGTATATCGGAATCGCGCGTGTCTTGCGCATTCGCCGTTACGTCGCGCAACGTCGCCAGCTTGCCGAACAACGGATTGCCTGCGGTGTAATTCGTCGCGTTGTCAAAACGCAATTGATAGCTGTTGCCGAGCGTCAACCCCGCGATGCCATAACGCTGCGAAGCCGTGCTGGCGCGTCCGCCCTGGTTGTCTTCGGTGAATCCGCCGTTCGAAGCCGTGTTGTTCGGCGCGTTGTTGCCCGTCGCCGCATAACCGCGCGGATCGTTCGAGAAAGCATACGAACCGTTCGTGTCGGTTACGGCAGTCGCCACTAACGTAGCGCCGTTATAAAGCCGCACGGTGACGCCCGCCAGCGCCATTTCGCTGGGGTCTTGAATGCCGTTCGCGTCGGCATCCATCCAGACGCGGTTGCCGATTTCGACCGGCGGCAAATCGTGCAGCGGCTCTACGTCGCCGAGGCCGCTGGCCTTGCCGAAATTTTCGCCGGTGTTGAAATACACCCGATAGGCTTTGTTGAACGTACCCGTCGTCAGGCCCAACCAGCGGAATCCGCCGGTGAAGGCTTCATCCACCAACGGGCGCGGAATCGGATCGAAGGTGCTAGTGACGACATGCGGGAAACCCAGCATTTGCGTCAAACCGGCGAGTACCACTTCGTCGTGAAACTGACCGGCGTTCGGGGTGGTCGAATAATCGTCGTTATGAAAGAACTCGCCGTTGTCTGGCCCTTGTCCGGTGTTTTGCGGTGCCGCGCCTACACCGCCGCACCGGCCATTGCTTTCGAGCGTCCAACCTGCCGCCGGACTGCCGCAGGCTTTCAACAAATCGCCGCTGGGGCGCACAGCATACGTGGTGTTGTTGGCTGGATTATCCAGCGCCGCTTCGCCGCCCTGATCGCCCGCCCGGTCACGAATCGCCAACATCAAGTTGCCCGCGCCATCGAATTCAAGATCGGTCAGCAGAGGCTGTGGGCTTGCCCAAAACCCCGCCATATTGGTCGGGAAAGCATTCACCCACGGCAACCATTGCGAGCGATAACCGCCGTTGCTGGGTTCAGGAATGCCGCGCGGATAATTCAACGCGGCCTGAAAGGTCGGCGACGCGCCAAAAGCCAAGGTCGTCGGATTGACCGTGAATACATAAGCGCGCAAATAGCGCGCGTCTTTCGTGTTGTAAATGCCGTTGCCGTCGCCATCGGCGAAAGGCTCGCCCGTGTTGTAACGTCCGTTAGTGTTCGTGTCCGTCCAACCGCTATCCACCGTCGTGGTGGATTCCGCGCTGCACACCATGCCCACATATAACTGGCCTTGATGAAACTTCACCGCAAAAGGCCTTACGTCGCCCGCCGCACAAGTCGAACCGGTCGGCCCCGCCGCCAGTCCGGTGGTTGGCACGGCCTGGCTTGCCAGCACCGCGCCTGTCGAGCGGTTCAACGCATAAAGCGTGCGGTTTTGCAGGTTCATCACATACAACCGCGCTTCGTCTTCAGACACATCCAATCCGCCCAAGCCGAATTTGCCGGTGGCGTCCCAACCCGTATCACCGTTGTCACGATCATACGCATCCGTCTTGTGCGGATTGGTTGTCGCGCCCGGTACGGTAAACGTGGCAGCGAGGGCATTCGTGTCGCGGTTGATGACGTAAATGGCTCCCGCATCGTCGCTGCTGTTGGCGGTTTGATAGACGCCTGCACCGTCCACGGTGCTGTTAAACGTAGCGTTTGCGCCGGGGCCGAAGCCTGCATACTTTTTGAAATACGACGCCGCATACAAACGTCGCGCCTTGCGCGCATACGCCAGGCCCCAGGTAGTGCCCGCCGTCGGCGCTTTCACATCAACGCCGTGGGTCGTGGGTACGCCATATTCCGCCGACACAGTGCCGTTCGCGCCGGACGAATAAGGGAAACTCAAAATTACGGTTTGATTCGTATTGGCTGCGCTGTTTTGCGCTCCTACGACAAAGCAGGTCGTCGCCAGCAACGGATTATTCGGGCTGTATTGTTGGGGTACGTTGACGGCGAAATTCACATTGGCGACCCCGCCCGCCGTTGTGTCTACGAATCGCACACTGCTTTGCGAATCGGTTCCTTGCGCGCTTGCTTCAAAGCCTGCGGGCAGGTTGACGAATTCGAGCCGCACCAGATTCGTCCCCACCGGAACCGTCAATTGATAAAAACCCGGATTGCTGCCCGTGCAAACGCCCGCCACTGTCGTGCCGCAAGTCGTCGCCGTCGCAATTATCGTATTCGCATCGTTATAAGCATTGACCGTCACGGCACTGATGCCGCGATCAACCGCTACCGCCACTGTGCTGATGTTGCCGTCATTCGGGATGGTCGCCGTCGTATTGAACGTGCCATTTCCGTTGTAATCCTGAAACACCGTGCCACTGACATTGCCTGCCGCCACTGCAACCGCTACTGAAGCAAAGCCGAGCTTCGCCGCTACGTAATTCGTCCCGCGCGCCAGCGAATGACGCAGAGAGTCGCCTACCTCAGCGGCTTGCGTGTTATTCGTGCCGCGTGCCATCCAGGCAAAAATCAACAGCGTCACCAAACCGGTAACTAAACCGATGCGAATAATTTCCCGATTGAGCTTCTTTTTATTCGCCGCGGTCGTCGTGTCGTGTGTGTTTTTCATAGGGGTGGTTTTGATCTAGCTTTAAGAGGGTCGTCAGGCACGAGTAACTTACTTGCGGGCAAAGCTACGCATGACTCAACGGATGCGGGTGTTGAGTGCTAAAAGTCGAATAACTAAAATGGGGTTTCGTAAGCTGAAAATTAATCACGCGCGCTAAGCTGTAGGGCAGGTTTTAAACCTGCCCTACAGCTTAGCGCGTAAAGCGCAGCCGCTTGGGTTTTCAGCTATATGTCGTCAGGATTTATGAATAACAGGCGGGATGAGTTATTCAGTTAATCGCCAAAAAAGAGCTATCCACGGGTCGCTGAAGCGCGATCTGACTTATTAGAGATCGCAAGTAGGCCGTGATTAATTAAAATAGCTAAAAGTCTCCACACCCTCTGAGCTGCTAGCAGGGAAGGGAGGGTACGGATGTAATTACAGATATAACTAGCTTGGGATCGCTGAATGAGCAACGAGGGGATTTTGCGTGACAGGATATTTTATGGGGATGGGGAGTTTCCTAAGTTGAGTTACTTAGGCAGAGAGAAAGAAATTTCTCAAACGCGGGCCGGATATTAGGGATGCCCCTTAATTCGGTCAAGAAAATAATGCAGCGCCTCGGACTTTCCCCGGCAAATTGCGAGGAATAACACCTAACCCCATCGCTCCCCCCGCGCTCATCTTTTGATTTTCCCTTTCCGGTTTTCCATTTTCCGTTTTTGATTTGCCATTGCTCCGATTGCCTGGGAAACCAATGACAAATCTCAAATGACAAATCTCAAATGACAAATCTCAAATCGAAAATGAAAAATGATTACTATCTGCTTTCTGAGCCGTATGAAACGAGCCGTGCGCACCCATTCACCCCTTCACCCCTTCGCTGCTATACTGCGGCGCATGCCGACGAACAACCAGACCATCACGGTGGATGGGATGACGCTCACACTCCATTTGCAGCGCAAAGCTGTGCGCAATATCAACGCGCGCTTGCGCGGCGAAGTGTTGCAGGTCAGCGCCCCGCATAACGTACCGCAAGAGATGCTCGACGATGTGCTGCCCGATTTGGCGCGCAAATTATTGCGTCGTGTGCGCGCGCGCCAGATCAATGCGAATGACAATCCGCTCGAACTCGCGCGCGAAATCGCTGCGCGCTTTCCGCATCCGCCCCAAGTCAACGAAGTTCTTTTCGTCACGACGCAAGAAGCGCGCTGGGGCAGTTACAGCGGCGCAACGCGTACGATTCGGCTGAACGCTACGTTACGGCTGATGCCGCGTTGGGTGCTGGAATCGGTCGTCGCGCACGAACTGGCGCACGTCTTTCATCCCAACCACGGCCCAGCGTTCTGGGCGCTTTGCCATCGCGTAGACCCGCACGTCGAACGCGCTCGCGCCTTTCTCGCGGGCGTCAGTTGGCTCGGTCATCGGTGGGAATCATTGCCGCCCGTCGAACGGTCAATTTTGTTGAGGTCGAATGAATTCGAGGAAGAAAACGATTAGGGCGTTTAGCGAATAAATTTTTCAACGTAGGCTTTCAATTCAGCCATCGAACTATCAGAAACAATGCGAAAGACCCGCGTCTGTAAATTGGCAGGCATCCGCAGCGCTGTAGCGGCGTCGGTAATCACTAGCGCGCTGGAACGCAGCCCGCGCGCCCAATCAGCTTCGCGCGCATCGCGGAAGTTAAGCGCGTCGCCGTCTAATCCGACAGCAATGAGAACCGAGCGAGCAATGTGCAAGAAGGCCGGCCAGTGCGAAACGATGCTGATGAGTTCGTCAGGCGCAGGCGGACGCTGGCCTTTGAGGGCTTCGGGAATAGAGCGCGTCTTTAACAACAAACACGCCGTCGCCGGTGGCAACGCCGCCGTCACGGCTTCGGCCTGGCCGTAAAGCGCGACGGGCACGGCTCCGACCAGCAGGTTGCGGTCTTCAGCATCGGTCAGGCTGGCCGTAGCGACGCGAAAGCCGGTGGCTTCCGCAATCTCGGCGGCGAGGATTTCACGCAAGGCGGGGTCAGGTTCGAGTATGAGAAAGTGATCGGGCGCTTGCAAGCGCAACCAATGCCGGACGCGGCCTTGCACCTGCGCGAGCGAGAAACCCTTGCGGCGTGCGACGTCGAGAAATTCGATGATCTGATGATCGAGGTCGAGTTGGGCTTCGAGCGCGCGCTCGGCCTTGAACGAGCGCACATAAACGCCGCTGCCCGCGCGCATCTCGACCCAGCCCGCGTCAGTCAGTTCGGTATAAGCCGCGCTCACCGTGTTGGCGTGAATCTTGAAACGCCGCGCCAGTTCGCGCGTACTCGGCAAGCGTTCGCCGGGCTGCAAATCCTGACTCAAAATCGCCAGCTTGATTTGCGCGGTGAGCTGTTCGCGCAAGGGGACTTCGCTCTCTCGTGATAGCCAAAGTTGCATGAAAAAAGGTTGGTCTGGTGAAAAGCTAGGCCGTCAATTCTGGAATCACGCGGCCTTCAACGACGGTCGGCACTTCGTTGCGTCCGTTGTGTTTGTAAGCGGTTTTGAATTGGTTCAAACCCATCAAGTGTAAGATCGTCGCGTGAATGTCATGCACGTGCGCGCGTTGCTCAATCGCCTTGAATCCGATCTCATCCGTAGCGCCGATGATCTGGCCGCCCTTGATGCCTGCGCCTGCCATCCACATTGAGAAGCCCCACGGATTGTGATCGCGTCCGTCGCCTTTTTCGTTGAACGGCGTGCGCCCGAACTCGCCGCCCCATACGACCAATGTCGAATCGAGCAAGCCGCGTCCCTTCAAATCTGCCAGCAAGCCCGCGATGGGCAAGTCGCTCGCGGCGCACCATTTTGAATGATTGGCTTCGATATTCGCGTGCGCATCCCATCCGCTGCCCGAACCCGAATAGAGTTGAATGAAGCGCACGTCGCGTTCGACCAGACGCCGCGCCAGCAAACACATCGTACCGAACTTGTCGGTCTTCGCTTCGCCGATGCCATAGAGCTTTTTGGTGATCTCAGATTCTTTCGACAGGTCTACGGCTTCGGGCGCGGCGACTTGCATGCGATAGGCGAGTTCATACGAATTCAGCCGCGCGAGCAACTCGCTGTCTTCGGGTTTGTCGGCGGAATAGCGTTCGTTGAGTTGCTTGAGAAAGTCTAGCTTGTTGCGTTGCTGCGCGTCGCTAACGTTGTCGGGCGGCTTGACGTAATAAACCGGATTCGCACTCGCGCGAAATTGCGTGCCCTGATAAACCGCTGGAAGAAAACCCGCGCTCCAGTTTTTCGTACCGCCCAACACTTCGCCGCCATCGGCCATCACGACATAGGTCGGCAAGTTCTGATTCGCCGTACCCAAACCATAAGTCGCCCATGCGCCTAACGAAGGCCGCCCCGCCAAAATCGAACCCGTATTCATCTGGCAAACAGAGCCTACGTGGTTAAGGCCGTCCATCCAGCACGAACGAATGATGGCGAGATCGTCGGCGTGTTCGGCAATATTCGGCAGCCAGTCGCTGACGGGAATGCCGCTCAGCCCGTAATTTTTGAATACGCGCTGGCTCGGCATGATCGTATTCGACGCCGTACCCATCGCGGTGATCGGACGCCCAAACGACAACGGCATTGGCTGCCCCGCGAGTTTCAGCAATTCGGGTTTGGGATCAAACGTATCAAGATGCGAAGGCCCGCCTTCGAGAAACAGCCAGATGACTGACTTCGCGCGCGGCGCGTGATGCGGCTTTTTCGCGGCGAGCGGATCAAGCCGGTTGCCATCGGCGGCCAGTCCGTCAGCGCCGAGGATGGAGGAAAACGCAAGCGCGGAGAGTCCCGCGCTGGTTTGTTGCAGGAAGTGGCGGCGCGTAAGCAGCTCGAATTCAGTGTGATTCATGTCAGCCTCTTTTTTTTAGTCCTGACGCGGAAGAGCGTGTTCAAACTCATCTACTGAAAGACAAGTGGCTGCCAGTGCCAACAATCTCTTAAGCGTTTTTGTATCGTCAATATGTGCGACGGCGCTTTTGAGCCGGGTCGGAATTTTCCCGAACCGGTTGGAAAGCACGATCTGTAGCGACTCGATCATCGCTTTTATTTCGCCCTGATTGAATCCTTTTCGCTCAGTGAAGGTCATAAATTCCATAGCAGTTTCTCCATAACGAGAGTTGAACTCGTCTGCGAATTTTATCTCTATCTCTTCGGGCAAGCGCATCACACGCTCGATAAATCTCACCGCGCCTTCCCAATACTCGATGGCGTGTTTGCGTTCCGCCGGGTCGTCAATCTGGTTGACCTGTTCGGCAACTTCGGCCTTTAGCGCCATTCTTAAATCAAAACGCTTTTGCGGCTTACGCTGACTTGCCTGGGCGTGCCGATGCGCGCGGACGATGATCGAGAATGGGTTGATGAGCCGCTGGGCTGGCTCAGGCGTAGCGAAATCCATAAGTTTTGCCATCGGAAATTCCAAAGAGATTTTACAGCCCAAGGTCACGCGCTCAAATTTATGCGGACGCCAGTCTTTACTCCTGTCAGTCAACAAAACCAAACTGGCGACCGGGCGTTTCAAACGCTCGTAAATGCGATAGTGATATTCAAAAACGCGCGCTTCAAAGTTTTCAATTGGTTCGTTTTGCACCTCAAGATGAACCGCGATCAAGCAGGTTTCGCCGGTTTTCGTATACGCCTCAAACAGCTTATCTACGATGCCCTTGCGCACCGCGCTCTGCGGTGTGAGTTTTTGCAACTCCTGATCTAAAAAACTCACGGGGCGCGTCCAGTCAATGTCCGCACTGGCCTCGGGAAAGAAATAGTCCAGAAACGCGCGCAGATGGCGCTCGATGACTTCTTTCCACGCGCCATCGAAATCATCGCGTTCGGCGTCGTCAACAGATTGAGCTTGAGGTTGGCGTTTGCGTTTCATCAGTTCACATAAACAAACTCGTTCGCATTCAACAGCGCGTGGCAAAAATCAGTCAACGCCGCCGGACGCGCGCCCAGCAACGTAGTCTGCTTTTGCATGAATTCACGCGCCGCCTGTCGTTCTTCCGCCGCAGGCATTCGCGCCAACGCCAACCGATAAGCCAGCATGGCTTGTGCGTCCAAATCATCGCCCGCCGCGCGTTGCACTCGTTCAGCGAAAGCCTGCGCCGCAGTCAGAATCGTTTTGTCGTTCAACAGATTCAACGCTTGCGGCGCAGTCGTCGTGACTGAACGCCGTCCGCAGCTTTCGTGCGTATCGGGCATGTCGAAAGCTTGAAACAGCGGATAGCGCGAGTTGCGCCGCACGAAGGCGTAAATGCTGCGGCGATTTTTGTTAGCTTCGGTTTCCTTGCGGTTCCAGCCGCCGCGCACTTCCATCTCTTTGGGGATTTCAGGGAAAACCGAAGGGCCATACATTTGTTCGTTCAACATACCGCTGACACGCAACACGGCATCGCGGATTTCTTCGCCGCTCAAACGCGCGCGGCGAAAGCGCCACAGCAACTTGTTGTCAGGATCAACCTGCGCAGCTTGTTCATTAAACGTTGTCGCCTGTTGATAGGCGTTCGACAACATCA
>JAYSVR010000277.1:0-18693 GCA_043718445.1 Acidobacteriota bacterium
GTAATTGCATGGTAGCACTTTAGCCATTGAGGCTCAGGGCTACAAGTTCAAGTGAAACAATGAGTTGTGATGATGGATGCCATCGCAACATGTCTATTAAATTCAATCTGGACATATCTTTACAAAATGTGTCCTGACGCAAGCGCGTAAACCACAAATCTTTCGATAGAGCATTGGCGCGTTTCCCCACGCTGCGCTCAGAGCCATTTCTCGTGCCCCAACTCAAGTAAGCAAATCAGCGAAGGTTCATTCGTGCCGCGCGCATGCGGTTACGTGTGTGCCTATCAACATCTTTTCAAGAATGAATGCCATTACGATCAATGTGTCCGATGCCGCGCTGCCTATCACCATAGGCGTACCGCTCAAGCTCGAAGAAAACCTGAAGGCTGTAAACCGATTGGTCGTGCGCGATGAAAAAGGCCGTGCCTTACCCGCCGCCTTTCGCGTGCTATCGCGCTGGCATAGCGTCGCCAACGCCAAAAAGCTGCCGATCAAGTGGGTGTTGGTTGATTTCGTGCCGACGCGGACGGGGAAACATACGGTAAGCGAATTCAGCGAAACCGAATTCGCGGCGTTTAACGAAGCCGCCAATGGGGTGACAAGCTGGCCGAAGATCGCGCTGCAAAATCGCGCGGAAGAAATTCGCCTTTCGCACAGTCGCTTGTCGGTACGCATTGCCAAAAGCGGAACCAAATTGCTGAACAGCTTTATGCTCGATGGCGTCGAACAGCTTAAAACCAACAGCCGCGCCTTGAGATTAGTTATGAACCTGCCAGCACTATCGTCAACACCGACAACCAAGCCAGCGGCGGCGGACTCGGCGCGCGGGCTGGGCAGAAACAGGTGCGCGTGAGTGACGCGAGCGTTTATCGCGTCGGCCAGTCGGTGGAGTTCGAGATGAAGGCGCGCTTTTGGTATCACGTAGACGACGCCGTTCGCATCAAGGACGGCGACCTCGGCGATTTCAGAGCGGATGCCACTACGCCGCCGCGCGAATTCGTCATCGCTCGCGGCACACCGCGCGAATATACGCTGCGTCATTTTAACTACACTTTTGCGGGCGATCAGATTTACCGCGTCTTGCCGGATGATTACCCCACCGACCCGGCCTTGCAGCCGATATAAGGCGACACCGTCGAAGACGTGTGGGCGCTGGCGGAACCCGCGCATACGATCACAAAAATCGAAGGCAACCTGCTCACGTTCGATACGCCGCTCGCATACGATCAATTGCAAAAAGCGCGGCTCAAGCCCGTGGGCATTGGCGCCTTTGCGCGTCACGAAAACCGTGATCGAAGAGCAAAACCCGTTGCGTTACGTCATTCGACACGTCGGCTTATCCGCATCTCAGCGTCAGCGTGCGTTATTACATTTATGCCAATCAGCCGTTGGTGCGGATGCGCGTGCGCTTGCTCAACGCGACGCCCGACATCACCGTCCGCGTGCAAGACGCGATTTTCGAACAACTCAAATTCGTCGCCGAAATCATTAACGACGGAAGGTTTACCATGCCCACGCGCGATCCTGCGCCCGCACCAACACCGACGCCCTTGCTGATAACGCGCGTACCCAAGCGGTCAGGATGATGAAATTGAGTAGCGCTCGTCGCCGTCCCTGGCACTTGCGTCGCCAATAAACGATTGCCCAGATAGACATAACACTTCTGCCACGCCAATGTGCTGCCGTTATCCAGATATTCGCCGATGATTGAGTTACCCGCCCACGCATAACAAATCGTCGTGCTGCCTTCGGTTTGCTTGAGACGCTGGTTACTCGCGCCATATCCGTAACTGGCAATGACCGTCGTGCCGTCATCGGCTTTGACCTGCGACAGCCGTCCTGCGGCATCGTAACAGTACCGTTGCGCCGTGCCATTGCTTTGAATCACGCGCGTCTGATTGCCCGCCGGATCGTATTCAAAATTCGGATTCGCCGGATTGATGCCAGTGCTTGCGTTGGGCACGATGCTGGTGATGCGATTGCTGGCCTGTTCGTAATTCACCGTCGTCGGCAAACCGTCCACCGGCATTGCGCCGCCGCCCGAAGCCGTACCTGTGGCGTTGACGTTATTGCGATTGCCCAACGGATCATAGGCGTAAGTTTGCGTCCATTGTGTGCCAGTCGTGCCGCCTTTCGCCGCTTTCAAGCGACCCAACCCATCGTATTCGTAGCTGCGATTTTTCTCGCCGCTGCTAACGAGGTTATTGACGATCTTGGTGAGTTGCCCAGTCCGCTATTTATTTCTTTTCATTTATTTCAATACTAATTTCATTATACGAATTTCTCTTGCGTGACGAGAATTGCACATACTCTTTCGCGCTAACCCGATCAAGGAAATAGAGGCCGCGCGCTTCATTTTCAATGCCCTCAGGGTCAAATTTCCCCCAAGCGTAGCTCTTAGCAAGCAGGCGATCATCGAATAAAATCGCTTTAATTATTGAGTACTTAATGAACCTTGTTTTTAGCTGTTTTGCCAGTACTAACACTGATTCCTGAGTGAAATTTTCATTTGAGGTACTGATGTATGCTATTCTTGTCCCATTTCTCGCTGGTGGGAGAACTCGCAAAACTTGATAACTTAGAGAGGGTTGCCTATTGCTGTTTGGTTTCTTTTCAGCAGTGGCGTGCTTACTTGACGATTGCGACGCCTTCCCCAGCATTATCAAGTAACATCTCAAATTTAGCCACTCCTCCTCCGCATTTGAGGCTAAGAATGTCGTTGAAGGGGCGCGTACTCCCGCCCTTTGCATTTTAGCTATGGCTGAGAAAGCGCCTAACTCTCTATTGTAGGTAGAAGGCATTGCAGTAATGTCGCTATTGATTGCAATCGTTATCCATAGAAACAAAAAGCAATAGCTCTTAAAACGAAAGATATTATTTATCATGTTATTTGCACCCATTCTTTCTCAATTCATCGTTAATAGGCCGCGAACTTCCCGCCTTCGCTAATGCGTCAGGTGGCAGACCCAGCTTAGTCGCCAACGCAGCATCGCTGATACCACCAGCAGCTTGATGCAAAGTTTCATGTAGGACGACCTGAGTGTTTACCTTATTTGGGCGATAGTAAACATCGCCTCCATCTCCGCGAAGTGCGTCCCAATCATACATTTTGAATAGCTCTTTGACGGCGTAATCACCATGCAGTCCTGGTCCAGGGTTAGTCGACAATTTGGCGTTGTACGCGCTTTGCGCGCTTAAGGCATCTGCAACTTGATCAGGGTCAAATCCTCGGCTAATTAGGAATTTAGCACAAGGTGATTTCTTATTTCTCAATAGCTTTGATAGCCTTTCCTGAACTGAAGTATACGTTTTTAGAGTTTGACCAGAAAGCCCGACTTTCCCATCCTTACTTTTACTTTGTACCAGATTACTTACCGCCCCTACCCCCTGTAATCCTGCTAAAATCATGCTTAACGTGCCAAGAGCCGTCGCGGCGCTGCTGGGCACGGTGATCGGTACGGCACGCGCGATTGACGAAATCGGCAAGGCGGCGTTCAAGCCTACGTGGGGAGCCATCGCGGCGAAAGTGTCGAGCTACAACTTGTCTTCGCGCAGCAAAACGATGGGCATCCTCGAAGGCGGCGTAGACGCTTCTGACTTAATCTTTCCGCAACTCGCCGGTTTGTTATTGGCTAAACTAGGCATCGGGCCGTTGATGCTGGTGCGCGCGGTGTTGGCGATTGTTTCAGAAATTTACGGGCATCTGTTGATGCGCAAATACAAAATTTAGCCTTAATGCCAGCCGACGATCACGTGGCAACGCGAAGTCCGCGAGTGGGAACCGCATTCCGCGCCGACCAATAACGCAGATGGATTGAGTTTTTATCGGCGACTCTTGGCTGAAGCGCCGCTGCATCTAAAGGCAGATGGTTATTTGCTTTGTGAGTTGGGCTATCAACAAGCTGAAGCGATTACCGCAATGGTGAAAAAAGGCTGGTCGAATCATTATCTGTTAAACGACCTGCAAGGCATTCCGCGCGTACTCTCAGCGAGCGCACCCAGTTAAGACATTTAATGTCAGCGTAGCTGATCAGGCCTCTTGAGTTTCAGCCTCTTAAAATAGAAAGACGCGAATGCCATATTACTCAGCAATGACATATAAGTGAGGGTGGTTGCGAACATGTTCATTTTTAACGTATTTTGCGTGTTGCCAATCACGGTCTAAACTTTTATCTTCTTCATTAAATTCATTAAAAGTTGAAGAATTTCCCTGCGCTTTTACTAATGCTTTTTGGAGAGCAAGTAGACTATCGTTGAGACCAAAATCACTATACCCATTCAACGCTATTTGCCATATCTCTATAGGGTGATTGAAGAAAAATTGAGTTAACCCTCCATTCATCACATCAGCTTCTAGTAACCAAGTGGCGTATAGACTTTGAACGTATTTGGGCAGCTTTAAGAGAATATAAACCTCTTTAGAGAAATTTTCTCCAATTATGTTATGGACAATTTCGACAACTGATTCTTCTAAATCGTTTCCCGTGTTAGCAGCAGTCTGAATATCGCTCAGCGACAAGCTTCTTTTCGGCGTAGACGATTGCTTACCGATCCCACCAACTGACTGAAGATACTCTAGCTTCTGCTTTTTCCGCTTCTCTTTCTCAGATATTACCATTTCTCGCTCCACTCGCAGCTAAGTTAGCAAGCAAAATTATTCTGGTGTTTTGGTTTCAAATCGCCTGTAAATTAGCCTTTTTGAATATTCAATATGCCTGAATAATTTTGCCTTCAAACTTATCTGCCGATTCGGTTTATATTTCGCATTATCTGTCGGTCTACTTCAAATGCAAACCTCATGACCTCAGCTGCGGTTGGGTTTGGATGCTCTCTCCTAAAAGCATTCCACAATGGAGTAACAGTCCCACGATGAACTCCAGTAGGCAGTGCATACAAGTTAGAAAGAGAATCGGCACTATGCTTAAATAAATTACTCCGAAAGTACATCTGGGGAATCCTGTGGTGAATTTCCATCAACCCTGTTCCCACAAACTTGCCAAAATTAGGGTTGGCAGTAAGAAATGTTTGGTAATATTTAGAGAGTTTGCTCCATTTACCTAACCCGCCGACAGACATGACTGCGCCAAAATAATCACCGCCAGTAATGCCAGCATAAACCCCTGTTATCCCTATAGGGTCTAATAGCTGTATGGTAGCTGCTGAGATTTCCGATCCTGTTATTAGAGCTTCCCATTCCCTCCTAATGATTTTGTCCGCATTGGGTAAAATGTGAGATTGACGTTCCGACGATGGGCGCGCGTCTTCATCTGTTTTCCACCCGCCACAATCACAGAGCGTTCCCATTGTCTGCCCAATCTTACGTTGGAGGTCTTTCAGCCAATCTTCGTCCGGGTTCCTTCCACAGCCTTGGCACATGTTTAAGTCATCCCTAGTACGCCCGCTTGGATCAATATACCCAAGAGGATTATTTCGTACATAGGCATATAAGTTCCAACTTTGTGGGTCAGTACTCTCTTGATCAAACAATGGTTCATCAGGATTGGTGAATCGCCCCTGCACATTGGCGTAGTACCTCGCCTGCGCGAAATCCAGCCCGGTTTCGTTATCACGTTCATAGGTACCAAACCGCTTCCGCATCGAACTCACCGGTGGCTCATATCCATACATCCCATTGCCGCCGCTTTGTCGAATACCTGCATAAAGTTGCTCACCGAACGGCAGATAATCGTAGCGATTCGCTACCGCGCCTGAGCTATTCAACTCCATTCTGGTTGAACCCAGATGATCCTGCACCAGCCATTTCAGCGTAGCGCCTTCGGCTGTCACCAACAACTTCCCGCCTTCGTAGCCATATTGCTTGCTTAAGGTCACGGTCGTTGCCGACGATGACAGCGCCACCATATATTCCGCCAGCAACTCGCCGCTGATGCCGTAAACATAACAATAGTTCGGGCCTGCGGTGCGTTTAACCCGCTTGCCTTCGCCGTCGTAGCTATAAAAACCGCTGCTGCCTGCGCTCACCATCCGATTCTCGGCGTCATAGACGTAAATTTTGCCGGGTTCGCTGGTCAAATTGCCGACCGAATCATAGCCGTAACCCGCCGTCGTGATGCGGTTATTCGTTGTGCTGAAAGCTAAACTTAACCCATTCACGCCGCCCATCACACCGGTAATCGCGCGATTGCCATAACGATCATAGCCGTAAGTCTGGCTCGCTACGGTGGTCATCGTTCCGCTGCCGCTCACCTGTCGCTGACAGTCAGTCACCGACGCAATGCGATTAAGCAGATCGTAAGTGTAATCATCCCGCTGCGGAATCATCCCATTCGGCAAGAAGCTATACATCCGTTTGATGTTGCCGTTGTTGTCGGTGTCGCTGCCTTGCAAGTCGCCCACGGTCAGTTCCGCCGCCGCCGTGTCGCGCGTATTCGCGACGCCCAGCGTCGTGTTGCCATAGACCAGACTCAGCCGCCCGCGATCCCAACTGGTTGCGTCATTCACCGAACCCAGTCGCGTGTCTACCAACTGAAGGCGTTTGTTATAAGCCTGCTTCAGATAGAGCGGCGCGGTTGTACCATAAGTCTCCCGCTCGATCTGACCGGATGGGCTGAATTGGGTGATGGTGGCATAAGGTGTCAATGACCCGCTCAGATAGCCGCTAAAACTGGTCATTCTGCCCGCCATGTCATATCCGTAACTAACCATATTTCCCGATGGATAGGTTTCGCCAGTCATCGCCGAGGCGCGGTTATAAGTCGCGGTCACCGGGTAATCGTAATAATTCGTCGTCGCCGGGTTAGCCAACGAATTGACGACTTTGGCGCGTTGCGTTTTGCGCGCCACTCGTCCCAATTCATCGTAACCGTAATAAGTCCCGCAACTTTCCGCAGGGTTGACCGCACCTGTGCCGTAAGTGACCGCCACCAGGCGGCCTTTGGCCGAGCCAACGTTAAAACCGGACGGTGCGGCTGTGGGCAGGCTGTCGTATTTGTAACAAACCCACGGCGTAGCGTTGGCGGCATTGATGCCTTCGGTCGTAGTGCCGGAATAAGTCTTTTGTGTCGGACGGTTCAGCGCGTCATAAGCAAACGTCGTCTTGGTCGTGCGCGCATCGGTCTTTTCGGATAAGTTGCCATTCGGATCATAAACATACGCCATCGCACCGCTTTCAGGATTGGTGGCTGACGTCAGCCGTTTCAATGAATCGTAAACAAAGCTGCGCGACTGTCCGCCTTGCGCCACCGCCGTTAAATTATCCAACGTGTCGTAAGCATAAGAAGTTAAGTAACCGGCATTGCTTGCTCCATTGAACATGATCGAATCAGGCCCGCCACTCATAACTTCCCAGACTTTGCACAACCGCCCTAATGCGTCGGTTTCGCTGATGCGCTGGGCGTTAGCTTGGTCATAAACTTTCACCCGGGTGCCGTAATATTGCGTCATCACGGCTGCACCATCCGGCGTGGTTACGGTGGTGGGGCGACCTAGCAAATCATACGCGGTCGTCGTGCAGGTATTGGCCGGTAAGGTCGCCGTGGCGGGGTCGGCACCGGTGAACCGATAAGGATTCGAGACTTGTGCCACCCGCCCCAACGCATCAAAAATCGTGTCAGAGACAGCCCACGTGCTGCCTTCATAACTTGCCTGACGGAAGGTTCGCCCCAGTCCGTCGTAATAAGCGCATGCCTTGATGCCAGTGCCCGAGGCGCTTTCCCAATAATTGGTTTGGTCAGACACCGTCGTGATTTTGCGATTGGCGTCGTCATAAGTAATCGAAGTCAGCGCCTTGCTGTTCGCGCTGCCAAAGGCGCGAATGCCTTTGGTCAAACGATCCAGCGCGTCTTCGTAAAGGTAGGTATATTTGACGAGGTTCACGTCCTCAAAATCTACGGGCTTGCCCGTGTAGTAATCGTATTGAGTATAAGCCGTTTGGCTGATCGTCGTCCCAGCCCCCGCTTTAACTTTAGTGAGAAAAGCATAGGTGCCCAACCCGAAGGGAACTTCGGCGGGCGGCGTGTTATCGAGATTCCCACCAACTTGGGCGGTGCCATTGGCTACGCCGAAGTTGTCGGCGTAAGTAAATTCCGTCGTCGTGCGCGTGCCATCAGCACGCCCGGCATCCATCGTCTTGCAAACATTGCCGAGCACGTCAAATTGCGTGTAAGTCCTTACCGGTAAGGTGGGCGTCGCCCCGGCGTTGACATATCTCGTTACGCAAGTGGCATTGCCTCGCATTGTAAAATTCACGCCATAATTTGCCGCATCGAATCCGGTAGCAAATGGGCAATCCAGCACCGGCGCGTGCAACGTGTCATTGACGTAGTTGTCATATTCAAGCTCAGTGAAAGATTGCCGCGTGCCGTTGCCGTCAAAGACCGCGACGGAAGTCGGCAAGCTGCGAACATGCACGGTGGCCTGCGCGTTGGGATTGTTCGGGTCAGGATTACCTGACCCATTGTTATAGTATTTTATGGCGTCGTATATTTTGAGATTGGGTGCCGCCCCCAGTGACGTGAGGTAAGTGGTTTGCGTGCGGCGCTTCAATGCCCCCGGCACACCGCTGCCGTAATCGTATTCGCAAACCTCGGTGCGATTGTTGTATTGATCGTGAGTGTAAATTTGTTGTGCGACTTGGTTGGAATCTGAAAGCGTCGAGGTGGATTGCGTGACGCGCATATCTACGCCGTCTACCCAGGCAAAGCTGGTTCGTGGTTGCCATAGTTGCACGTTGCTGCGCGTAACGGTTGGCGTCGTTCCATTCAACGCGAATAAGTCAGTGCGATATTCCTTGCCATCATAAGCGCTGGAATAGTCGGTGGGATAGGCGACAGAAGCGGCACTGAGCGAACCTTCCGGCGTGCTGTAAAAATAATGGCAACTGCGTGCCATCAACACGTCGTCAGTAGTTGCCGCCGTGTTATTCGGATTCCATCGCTCCTCTGTCGTCATGCCATTGGTGACGTTATTGGCCAGCGTGACGCTGCCAAAAGTATAAGTGGTTCGCTCCACGATGGTGCGCGCGACGATATTTGAATAAACCCGTCGCTCTTTCACGCGACGATAAACCCCTTGCGTGTTATAGCCGCTGACCCCGCCAGAAAATCCGCCTTCCCAGTCATATTCCATGCCGCCGCCTGTGGGCAGGTCAACGCGGGCAATCTCTCCATACTGGTTGTAATAAAACCGATAACGCCGGCCATCGGGCAAGTCAACGTAAGCGGGCTGCACTCCGGGGCCTACGGGTGTAGTCGTGCTGGCTCCGTTGAAATTCGGAAAGGCCTGGCTCCAGGTCAAGGTGCTTGAATAATCAGGCCGTAGCCATTGATTGCTGGGGAAGTCATAGCCCACCTTGATCGTGCGCGGCGTGCCGCCTGAACCGTTATAGGTAATCGAGTCATAAGAATTGAACGAGCCATTTTGCCAGGCATAACTGACTGTGATCGTGCGATTAAGTGAATCGGTAATTACGGTGTTGCCATTGGCATCAGTGCCAAAAATCATCTGGTTGCCGTTGCGATCTTTCATCCATTCCACTGCCCCGTTGACGATGCGATAGCGCGTGCCGTCTTTCATAAAAACGTGACCGTTGGGGTAAACCAAAATCATCGCATTGGGTTGCGTGCCGGTTTGTGGCGGCGGTTGGCAGGCGTTGTAATCGTCATAGATCGGCATGTCAGAGATGAAGGTCGCCGCCGTTCCGTCAGCGGTCATAAAGATTCGCCCGCGCGAGGGCGGAGTCGGAATCGTGGCGCAAGCATTTGCCGCATTGCTGATGGGCTGCCCGTTCGTCAAGGTATCCCTCAATTCATATTCCGTTCCGTCCGCCGCCGTGAATGTCAGCCGGGTAATGGTTTTGCTCCAGCGAGCCGGGCACCAGGAACATTGCACGCTTGCTTCGCGATAGCCGATCTTGCGCCCGACTAACCCACCGGGTAGATAGCCCCTGATTCCTGTAGGCCCATCCCACCAATTGTCGTCAACCCAGTAATAAGTCTGATAGGTGCATTGGCTGCTGGCATTGCAAGAGATCAACTCGCGCCGCTGCATAATGCGCCAATTCTTTTGCGCGCCGATGCGCATCGTGTATCCGGTGTTTCCACGCCCGCCAACCGACAACAAAGGAAGACCGAAATTGAGCTTGCCGTTATAGAGGCTGATGTTGTCAAAGCCGCTCAACGAATAAGCACCAGCGGGGCTGCCCGGAGCAATGCTGGGCGGAGTAATACCGTCGGTGTTGCTCTTGACCTGACTCAAAGCAACTTGGCTCAGAGCGCCGCAGAAAACGAATAAGCCGGTGACCAGACGCACGGCATTAAGGAAACCATTTTTTGAGAACGAAAGGTGGAAAAACATAGATGACTCCTGATAACTGAAAGCGGCTAATTGAGAGAATCGGCGATTGGCGATCAGCGCTTATTGGTAATGGTGATTTTGCATCCGGCATTGGGCATGCTGGCTTCTTTAAGCAGGTAATCTCCCGGAGGCAGATCAATGAGATCATTGAAATCATGCTCTTTTCTGGAAACGGCGACTTCTTTGAGCTTTTCGTTGCCGTTCACGCGCGACAGGCTGAGATTCATCGTTTCAAGTTGCGCGCGATTGTTTACGACCAGCAAGAACTTTTTGTTAGGTAAGGCCAATTCCGCCGGAATAAACCGATGCGGGTAAATCGTGACGACCTCCACTTCATAGGGCACTGGTGTGGGAGTTTCTTGCGCTTGCGCCGCAGCTTTAAGAGCCGGTGAAGAGCCGGACTTACCCCAAGTTCGCATCCCCATCGCTGCCGCCGAACCAAAGCCAACGAGGAGCAAAAAACAAAATAGCGCGCGGCGATACTTAGCCGAAACCGTTGCGGCGAATAAGTTAACGTTGAGTGACATAACAATGACCTCACAGAGAAAGGCTGGCGCGGGCCGCCAGAGACAGCCCGCCAGGCATTACTGGTTGTGTGTTACGCAAGCGAGAGCAAGATGCTTGCGAGGAAATAGCGTGTGGGGCAAACAGGGCAATCGTTAGTTTGTTACTTAATGGTTTGTCTGACAGACGGGATTATAGAAAATGGCCCGTCCGCGACAATGCCTGTGGTGACTATTTCCCACCTGTGGTGACTGCCATTCGCTTTGGTGACGAGGTTGCGATAGGCCCGCGGCGGCAGGCCGAACGCTTGCTTAAAATCGCGGGTGAAATGGCGAGGGTCGTCATAACGAAGTTGCTCTGCGATGTCGGTAATGTGTGAGTAAGCATCAACCACCAGATGCCACGCCTTTTTCATACGCAACCATTTGGCGTACTCCATAAAACACATCCCCGTGGATGCTTTGAATATGACACGCAAGCGGGAAGGCGAGAGTTCGACTTCGGCGGCCAACTCATCCAGCATTTGATGTAGGTATTTTTCTGTTATGGCCTCAAATTTGCTGGGGGGGGATGTGAACAAACGGGCTTCGAGCGATTGAATGACACTACGGACGCGATAATGCATAGGGCTGCTCCTTTCAAAGCGGTTGAGGTTGACTGGGGGAAGGTGTGCGTCAACAGAATTGAGTGATAAGGGATCAGCAAAAAGACGGGCGCAAAATACTCTGCCCAACGGCAGAGGTCAAAGCCGTGGCGACGGGCGATTGTGCCTGAAAGTTTGGCAGCCTGATTATGACCTCAGAAGCCTGCGGCGGCGCAGCCTGTGGAGTGCTGCGGCATGACGCAGCTTTTCGTTCGCGCCCGAAAACTCGCAGGACAATGAGCGGCTCGGCAGCTTGGCGTTGGATTTTCAAAGCTCACGGGGGCAACAAATGCTTGCACGGCGAACGAAAAGCTGCGCCGAGCCGCAGCACTCCAAAAAAATTCTCTGGCATCAGCAATCCACTCGGCGACCCGCTCCCGTAAAGCCAATTGCATCACGAACAATTCCGTTCAAAGCATTTATCACGAGGGGTTATGCAACAGCGTTCAACGTTCTATTCACTATTGCTCTTGGGCAGCGCGCTATTCGCTGGGGGATGCGCGACGACGAAGGCGGCGAAACCTCCGCCGACGCCGCTTGCCAGCGGCAGTTGCGCGATTGCGCTGGCTTTGCACAAAGGCGAAGCGCCGATTGATAGCGAGATTCGTGCGCGGCAAGGCAAGATCAAGCAATACGATGAAAAGCTCGCCGACCTCACGCCCAACATAGAGCAACTCGGCTGGCGCTTCGTCGAAAAGGCGCGGCGCAGTTATGACCCGGGCTATTACAAACTGGCTGAACAGTGCGCCGCTTGTATGGAAGAGTTGCAAGTCACGCGCCCCAATGAAAAAGAGGCTGAACCGGGCAAGCTGAAAAACGCTGCGGCCTTGTTGTTGCGCGGACACATCCTGCAAAACCTGCATCGCTTTAGCGAAGCCGAACCCATCGCGCGCGAACTCGCGGCCAAGCGCGGACTGGCGTTCGATCACATGCTGTTGGGCGACGTATTGCTCGAACAGGGCAAGCTCACCGATGCCGCACGTTGCTATCAAAAATTGCTCGATCTAAAGCCCGGCTTGCAGGCTTATGCGCGCGCGGCGCAGTTGCGCTGGTTGCAAGGCGACACCGAGGGCGCAATTGAAATGGCGTTGCAAGCGACGCGGCTCGGCACGCCGAGCGACCCTGAAGCGGGCGCGTGGGCGGCGACGAAATTGGCCTTCTTTGATTTGCATTACGGCGCGTTGCCGCAAGCCGCCGCTGCGTGCGAGACGGCGCTCGAGCTGATGCCGCAATACGCTCCGGCGCTGTTGATGAAAGGCCGCGTGTTACTCGCACAAGAGCGCGCATCGGCGGCGATTCCCTTTTTGCAAGAAGCTGCGCGGCAAAATCCGTTGCCCGAATATCAATGGACGCTGGCTGATGCCTTGCGCGCCGACCAGCGCGAGGCCGAAGCCCAAGCCGTTGAAGCGACCCTGCAAACCAAAGGCGCTATCGAAGACCCGCGCACTTATGCGCTTTATCTGGCGACGCGGGCGGGCGATACGGCACAAGCTGTGAAACTGGCTGAAAGCGAATTGAATGCGCGGCAAGACTTGCACAGTTACGACGCGCTGGCGTGGACGCTGTTGCGCAGCGGGCAAACCGCCGCCGCCTGGCAAAACATCGAGAAGGCGCTGGCGACGGGCACGCAAGACGCACGGCTGCACTTTCACGCGGCGGCGATTGCGCAGGCGAACGGGCTAAAGGCAAAGGCCAGCCAACATTTCAAACAAGCGCGTAAAGGTTCAGCAAGTCTGCTGCCCAGCGAACGCGCACAACTCATACAACTCAATTTGTAACACGTTTCGTTCACGCCCTGTGAGGCGGCGGGGCTTCAGGCGGAGTGTGTTTCATTCGTCCCAAGCGACACGCAGTTTGTGTCGCTTCGTCAATAACCATAAGAACCTGTATAGGGAGGAAGAACTAATGACCAGTATGAATCGCAAGATACATCGAGCGTTTAGTTACGCGTTGATGGCGGCGTTGGCGATTATGCCAATGCTACAAACCAGTGTAATGGCTTCGAGCCACATGGATGCGCCGATGATCACGCTTGATCCGTCGGCGAATACGACCGACGTTTACGCTTTTGTCACCGTGCGCAACGGCGTCAAATTGCTGAATTTGCACCTCGGCGTTTATCCGCACCAAAACCCCGGCGTAGGCCCGAACAAATATAATTTCGACGACAATGTGCGTTACGAAATCCATATGGCGCAAGGCGGCGATATGGCGGCGGGACGCGCCACCATCACTTATCGTTTTGAATTCAAGACGACTTACAAAACCCAGAAGACGATTCTGCAATCGTATCTGGGCGTGGTGAACGACATTGACGATGCCAGCCAGAACCTGACGCAAACTTATACCGTCACCAAGATTGACAACCGTGCGGGCACGGCAGTCGTGTTGGGCACGGGCAAGGTTCCGCCTAACAATCAAGGCATCGCGACGCCGTTTTATAACGAAGGCAACAATGGCGAGAACCCGGCGCGCAAAGGGGTTTCGACGCGCGAGCAACTCGACAAATACACCCAACAGGCGATCACTGGTCTGGCGAACGGTTACACCGCTTTTGCCGGACAACGCGACGACGGCTTTTATGCCGACGTGCAATCCATCTTCGATCTGTTGCAATTGCGCAGCCCCGGCAAAGACTCGCAAGGCGGATACAACATTCACCTGATGTCATTGGCCGTGCCGGTCAGCGACATCGGCGGCGATATGCAATCGGTCGGCATCTATGCGACGACCAGCCGCTTGCAACAATCAGTCGTGCGCTCGGGGAACAGCTTCCTCGACAACATTCGTCGTCCCAGTTACGTGCAGGTCGCACGGCAAGGCAATCCGCTGTTTAACGAAGGCCTCGTCGCCCTCGAAGACAAGGACACTTACAGCCGCACGACGCCCGCGTCAGACAACGGGCTGTTCCGCAAGTACGCTGAAAATCCCGAACTCGCGGCGCTCATCAATGCCATCATCGGCAAGGGTACGCAGTTGGCGATCCCTAACAACCGTGGCGACATCGCCGCGATTTACATTCCCGACTTGTTGAAAGTTGATCTCTCGACCGACGCTTGCCGTCTGGCGGGCAACGGCCCGACGGATGCGAACAACCCTGACGATATGGGTTTCTCACGGCTGGGCATTTTCGGCGGAGACATTCTGGAAAGCCGCGCAGCGGGACATCCGTTCCGTTTGCCGAGCCAGTTTCTCGGCTTGCCAGCGGGTAAGAGTTTCGTCCCCGGCGGCTGGCCCAACGGACGCCGCTTCGGCGACGACCCCGTAGACATCGCCATCATCGCGTTGCTGAGCGACCTGCGCGATCCGGCCAACTTGAAAATCAATGACCCGTTCAAAGGCAACTATGACGGCGTCACGAGCAACGAGTTGGGCTTCAACAAAACCTTCCCTTACGAAAGCACTCCGCAAAACGGACGCAACATCGTTGGGATGAAATAGGGGATGAAATAAACCGCTTTGCGGGGAAACGTAAGGCGGGTTAATCGCCCGCCTTACGCCACGACAAAACCAATCGCGGAATACGCTGAAAAACGCTGAAGCTGCGGAAGGATTTAGGATTACGAATCGCTTCGTTTCCCTAACACTTTCAGCAGCTTCAGCGTTTTTTAGCGTATTCCGCGATTTGCTTTTCAGACTTGAGGCAGCGAGAAATTCAGTCGTCCGCTTACTCCAACAACTGTTTGACCTCGCCGACCAGGTATAACGAACCGCATACGCAAATCAGCCCGTTGTGCGGCGTGATCTGTTGCGCCAATTTAATCGCATCTATCACGCTGTCAGCCGCTAGAGCTTGCGTGCCGTATTGCGCCGCGCGTGCTGCCAATTCAGCAGGCGCAGCCGAACGCGGATTGTTCACACGAGCGACGATGACTTGTTGGGCTACGGGCAAGAGGATTTCTTCCATCTCGGCGAACGGCTTGTCAGACATCACGCCGAAAATCATGGTGAGCGGCAGCTTGCTGCAAAAGTCTTCGAGAAACTGGCGTAGCACGCGCGCGCCCGCCGGATTGTGCGCACCATCCAACAACATAGGCACTGAAGCGCCCGGCCACTTGACCAGTTCTAACCGCCCCGGCCAATCGCTTTGCCGCAAGCCCGCGTGAATATTCGCATTGGTGAAAGGCAGTCCCGCCGCGTGCAGCCGTTCAGCCAGATGAATCACCGTCAGCGCATTCGTCACTTGGTATTGCCCGCGCAAGCCGAGTTGCACGTCGTAATTGCCGCCCGCGTGCGCGTAACGCAACCGATATAAACCGAACTCATCCAGCTTCGTCGCGTCGTGGCTCGCGGTGTATCCAAACACGCTGGCTTCGTGCAATTCATCGGCGACATTCACCAGCGGAGCCATCAACAGGTTGGCGCGCGCGGCGATTACGTCATAAGCCTCGGCGTGTTGCGGCGCGACGATGACGGGCGTGCCCTGACGAATGATGCCCGCTTTTTCGTATGCGATTTCAGCCAGCGTATCGCCCAAATGCCGCTGATGATCGAAATCAATTGGCGTAATCGCCGTCGCCAGCGGTTCGCATACGTTGGTCGCATCGAGCCGACCGCCGAGTCCGACTTCGAGAACGGCGAGGTCTACGCGCTGAAACGAAAAGAACAGATAAGCCAGCATCGTCACTTGCTCGAACAAACTCGGAACACTCGTGAGCGTACCTTCGGCTTGCAAGCGTTCGCCCAACGTGCGCACCTGCGTCGCGTGCATGGCGAATTCATCTTCAGTGATGTCGCGCGTGACACCGCGATCAGTGATGCGTATTCGTTCAGTAATCTTGACCAGATCGGGCGAGGTATAAAGCCCCGTGCGCAAGCCCGCCGCACGCGCAATGGCAAAGGTCATCGCAGCCGTCGAACCTTTGCCGTTTGTGCCCGCGATCAGGATGGCGGGGTAGCTGCGCTCAGGATGTCCGGCGGCGGCGGTTAGAGCTTCGATGCGCGTCAGGCCGAGATTCATCGTCTCCATCTCGTGGCCGCGCGCGTAAAGATATGCGAGGGATTCCTGAAAGTTCATGGGTTGATGTGGGACGCCAAGTGAAAGGCGGCAATTTTCCATTTGCAATTTTCTATTTGAGATTTGCCATTGATGGCGACGTTGCGCGATAGCCTGAATGCGTGAGGTCAGGCAATGACAAATCTCAAATAGAAAATTGCAAATGGAAAATCTTCTTCGTCATCGTTACAGAATTTATGACCAGGTAATTATTAACAAGCTGGTTGATTTTCCAAACCGCAGCTTCGCCATTCACAAACTCTGATGCTAGACTGCGCGCGTTTTTCAGCACTCTCCCCTTCGCATTGACCCCTATGGAAACCCGTAAACAAAACGAACAGACCCATCCGCAAGATGCGTTCGGCACGGTGCCGAGTCCGCGCTTGTCGCTGAAAGAGACCAGCTATACCGGTACGCTGTTGAAAGAACGCTATCGCATTGAAGGCGAACTCGGTCGCGGCGGCATTGGCGTAGTCTATCTCGCGCGCGATACGCAATTGTTGCAGCGCCGCGTCGTCATCAAGGTGTTGCAGGAATCGTCAGAGAACTCGCTGCATACGCCGTGGTTCCGCAAGAAATTCGATCAGGAAATCGAAGCCCTCGTGCGCATAGACCATCCCGGTGTCGTCGGTGTACTGGACGCTGGCACGATGCCTGACGGCAAGCCGTTTTTTGTCATGCAATTTGTTGAGGGTTACACCTTGCGTTCGGTGATGCACGGCAAAATGGATTTCAAACGGGCGGGCGCGCTGTTTCGCCAGATTGGCTACGCGCTGACCGCCGCGCATGACAAGGGCGTAATCCACCGCGACCTCAAGCCCGAAAACGTCATGATTCAAATCGGCGGCGAAGGCGAAGAGATCGTCAAGCTGATTGATTTCGGCATCGCCACCGTACTCGATTCGCAAACCGCCGCGCAGGCCGGCGACGACGGACGCACCAAAGTCGCAGGCGCGTTGCCTTATATGGCGCCCGAACAATTGCGCGGCCAGCCCGAAGCCGCCAGCGACCTGTGGTCATTGGGCGTGATGACCTATGAAGCCTTGACCGGGCAGATGCCTTATCAGGCTGATACGCTCGTGAATTTGCACGAACAGCAACGCGCGGGCTTGCAAATGCCGCCCCATCGCTTGCGTCCTGACTTGCCTCCGTCGGCGCAAGCCGCGATTTTGCGCGCGATGAATTTCGACGCGAAAACGCGCCAACCGCGCGCGCGCGATTTTGGCGAAGAACTCGCCACCGCTTTGCAGGCTCCGCCGCCACGCGAAACCATCGCCATCACGCAACTGGCTGCCGCTGAAACGGCCCAGTTGCCCAAAACCCTGCCAGCGGCTTATGCCGACGCAGTAGCGACGCAAGCCTTGCCGCATCCGGTCGTACCACCCATCTCTGAAGCGCCGCGACCTGCCAAAGGGCGTTCGCCGATTCCCTTTTTCGTTGTCGGCGCTTTGCTGTTAGGTGGCATCGTCGGCGGCATAAGTTTTTATAAGCTGCGCAATCAGCCGCCTTCGCATTTGCCTGAAGTCGTAACACCAATCAGCGCACCTCAAGCCACGTTGAGTTTTTCGTTGAGCGCGCAACTCAAGAAAGACGCGAAAGGCAAGCTGACCGAATTCAACAGCCCGATTGTGTTTTCAGCGGGTGATACGTTGCGGCTGAAATTACAAAGCGAACGTCCGGGCTATCTTTACCTCATCAACGAAGGCCCGGCTCCCAAAGGCGACGCGCCGCTTTACATCTTTTTGCACCCCAACTTGAAACTCGGCGAAGGGCTGTTTCCGCACGAACAACTCGTCACGTTGCCGAGCGATGCCGATAGCGGTTTTGTGATGGATGCGGTGGCAGGTACGGAAAAGCTGTGGTTGGTCTGGGCGACTTACAAAGTGCCGGAGTTGGAAAAGCTGCGCGCTTATCTCGACCACCCGCAGGCTCCGGGCGAAGTGAGTTCGCCCGCAGACGCGAAAGCGCTTCAGGCTTTCTTCAGCGAGCAGGCCGACAAAGGCAAACCCGTAGTCGAACTCGCTGATAATAAGACTCTTTTGAAAACGCAGCCTGACGCAGGTGTGCTGCTGTATTTGTTGAAGCTGGAACATCGTTAAACCATGGCTGATGAACGAGTCGGCAATGTAGAAATCGCCGACCAAAAACTCAAAGTTGATTTACTGGATGGTCGCACAATCATCGTGCCGTTACATTGGTATCCGAGCCTGTTCAATGCCACAGAGGCCGAACGTCG
>JAYSVR010000278.1:0-5509 GCA_043718445.1 Acidobacteriota bacterium
GGCGGGACTACATGCTTCTTGGCTTGATATAAGCCTTACGATATATTGCCCGCCGTCCCTTTTGACGTTGTTGTCGCTCCCCTTCACAGCTTCAGTCACGCATGGCGACATCGTCTTACACTCCACCACACGTCCTCCTAAAAATTCGTTCAGATGTTTATCCAGATTTTTGCGGATCGCGTTCATTGCATTGGCAGGACGCAGTGTGGAAATAAATTAAAGACTTGGGGAGTGGCGCAACCTTTGGGGTGCCAGATAGTTCAAAGCGGCAAGCATGCAGTTTAACTTCGAGTCAGAGAATACATCACAGCATTCAACTTCAAGGGCGGAGCCGTCCCTCCAGTCCGCTACGCATTCATCGGAAGTATTAGACCAAACACGCGCGCAATTGGCCGAGGCGCAGCGGCGCAACAGCGCGCAAGCTGAAGAGTTGGCAAAGCTGCGCCTGAAATTAAGATTCACCGAAGTAGATCGCGGGCTGGCGCGCAAAGATCTAGCGACGATTTATAACGCCCGCTATTGGCGCGTGCTGCAACGTTATTGGGCCGTGAAGCGCGCCTGGTCGGGTTTGTTGCAAGGGTCGTTGCGCGGCGTGCAAGACCTGGTCAAAGCATTTTTGCCGTTGAGCGCGCAACAGTGGCTGGTGCGCACCAAACGGCGTTATGGCAAGACGGCCGATACGTTGGCGGCGGCGTTAGGCCCAGTGGCGCGGACGGATTGGGACGACGAAACTTTACCGGCGGCTCATTTCGACGTGGTGTGCTTTTCGGTGGTCGAGTGGGATTTTCGCTTTCAGCGTCCGCAACATTTGATGACGCAAATGGCACAGGTCGGCCATCGCGTTTTTTATATCAGCCAGCACTTTCGCGGCAGCGGCAAGCCCTTTCAATTAACCAAACGAGGCGAAAATATCTATGAGGTTTCGCTGCGCGGCCCGGCGGTCAATGTGTATACGGGAGCCTTACCGCCAGGCGAGCGCGCCGAACTGCAAGAGTCGTTGAATGAGTTGCGGCGCGAGATGGGGTTGGGAGCCACCTTGTCTATTGTGCAATTGCCTTTCTGGTGGCCGCTGGCCGAAGCCATGCGGCAAGAGTGCGCGTGGCCGGTGCTTTATGATTGCATGGACTTTCACGCCGGATTTTTCACCGGACTTCAGCACGTGCAGGAAACCGAAGCCCGCTTGCTCGCCAGCGCAGATCACGTCGTCGTTTCTTCGCAGTATTTGCTCACCGAAGTGCAGCGCCATACGAGTCGCGTCAGTTTGATTCGCAATGCCTGTGATTACGAGCATTTCGCGCAGGTCACTCACGATGGGCGTTCGAACAGTAATCGCCCGCAAATCGGTTATTACGGAACGATGGCAGAATGGTTCGACGCTGATTTGATGGCCGACCTCGCGCAACAGCGACCCGATTGGGATTTTGTGTTGATCGGTTCGACCGCAATGACAGAACTCAAACGGTTGAGCCGGTTGCCTAATGTCAGACTCGTAGGGGAACAGCCTTACGCCCGCTTGCCGCAATGGGTGCAGCAAATGGATGTGCTGGTGATGCCGTTCAAACGGTTGCCGCTGACCGAAGCTGCGAACCCGGCCAAGGTCTACGAAATTCTCGCGGCGGGCAAGCCGCTGGTTGCCGTGCCGTTGCCTGAGATTGTGGCGTTGAATGAGCGCGAGCCGTTGGTGCAATTGGCTCACAACGCGGACGACTTCATCCGCGAAATCGAAACCGCACTGGCGCAACACTCACCAGAATTGCCAGAGCTGGTTGAACGACGGCGGGCGTTCGCGCGTGAGCATACGTGGCTTGCACGCGGCGAGGAGTTTTTGCTGTTGGCGCAAGGCTGTTTCCCCCAAGCCTCTATCGTGATCGTGACCTATCACAACCGCGAGTTGAACCGCGAATGCCTGCAAGCACTTTATGAACGCACCGAGTGGCCGAACTTTGAAGTCTTGGTCGTAGATAACGCTTCGACCGACGGCACGCCGGAAATGTTGCGTAGCCTGGAAGGGAAGTATCCCAACTTTACCGTAATACTCAACGAACAGAATTTGGGTTTTGCCAAAGCGAATAATCAGGCCTTGCGTCAGGCGACGGGCGAATACCTGGTCTTGTTGAACAACGACACGGTGATTACGCGCGGCTGGTTGACCGGGCTGATTCGCCATCTCGCAGCAGATGAATACCTGGGGTTAGTTGGCCCGGTTACCAATGAGATCGGCAATGAAGCCAAAATTCCGGTGGGCTATTTTCAACCGGCAGATATGCCGCGTTGGGCGAGTCGTTATGTGCGCGAACATGACGGCGAGTTGCTCGACCTGCCGATGCTGGCGATGTTTTGCGTAGCCATTCGCCGTGCGGTTTTTGCGGCCATCGGAGAGCTAGACGAACGGTTCGGCATCGGGATGTTTGAAGACGATGATTATTCTTATCGCATTCGCCACGCTGGGCTGAAAATCCAATGCGCGCAGGATGTTTTCATTCATCATCACGGTCAAGCGTCTTTCAAGATGATGAACGAAGAGCAATATCGCCTGTTGTTTGAAGAGAACCGACGCCGTTATGAAGAAAAATGGGGCGGGCCGTGGGTTCCTCACAGCGCGCGCCTTTAGTCGCCTCAGTACCCCTCATTACTTTAGTGACGAAAGCGGCGGCGGACAGCCTGCTGTCGTCAAGTTGATCGTCACGGCTGCCAGCGTTTTGCCAGTCGCGGCCTCCAGTAAATAAAAAGACATGTCATTCGTCACCCATTTGTCGGTGGTTGCTGCACCGGTTGCACTGTCTGACCTGACAAAGAGTCGCCCGGTGGCCGAGCCGATACGGATTTCGAGCGGCGTGCTGGTGGACGCGCTCCACGAAAGCGTAGCGACGCCGAAGCCCGTGCCGTCACAGACCTGTATCGGATTGGGCGTCGCTAACAAGAGCGCACGAGTGCAGGTTGAATCCGTCACGTTGACCACCGTCGAAGCCAACACTCTGCCGTTGCTTCCGTTGAGCAAATAAAACGTCATGCCATTGCTCACCCATTTGCCCGTAGTCTCTAAACCGCTGCTGCCGCCGGTCGTGAACACTGGCCCGTTCGGCGAACCCATCACGATGCGTGTTGTTTCAGCCGTGGGCGCATCCCAGGTGAGCGTCGTAACACCAATGCCGCTGCCGTCGCATACCTGAATCGGTTGCGGCGTGGCGTTCAAAGTAGCGATGCGCGAGTTGCAGTTCGCGGTAGTGAGATGAGCCGTGGCCGTCGCCAACGTGACACCGTTGTCAGCGTTGAGCAGAAAGAAAGTCATCCCTTCCGTCACCCATTTGCCCGTACTCAGTGAACCCGTCGCGCCGCCCGTGCGGTACAAAAATCCGTTAGCCGAACCAATGCGAATCTGCGTGTTGGTTACGTTAGTAGTTGTCCAAGTTAGGTTCGCCGCGCCGGTTCCTGATCTGTCGCAGACCTGAATCGGATCAGGCAGCGCCGTCAATTCGCCCGTAGGTGTTGGCGTCGGTGTTGCTGTCGGTGTTGGAGTTGGTGTCGCTGTAGGCGTTGGCGTCGGTGGCGGTAAGTTCGCTTGATCCACCGCCGCTTTAATGTCGAGCCGTCCCCAGCCGTAAACGTTATTGGGTACGCCACGGCTATCGCATCCGGTGAAGGGCACATCCACGGCTGAACTGTTCAGCAAATCAATCGTCGGTTGCATCTGTCGCCGCAACGCAGGCGCGGCTGACCACAACAGCGCAATCGCACCGGCTACGTGCGGCGTTGCCATCGAGGTTCCGCTCAGGTTCGCATAGCCGCCTCTGTTCACCGCTGAACGCACCACGACGCCGGGCGCGGTGATGTCGGGTTTCATGCGATTGCTGCCATCAACTGTCACTGGCCCGCGACCACTAAAACTGGCAATGCTGCCAGAGGCTGCGTTGATGGCTCCGACGCTGTATGACGCAGCATAAAACGAAGGCGGATCAACCGTCGTTGAACAGTTAGGGCCGTCGTTGCCCGCCGCAACTACCATCAAGATTCCAGCGGCGCGTTGGGCTTCGACAGCGGCTTGCAAGCTATCGGGCGAACAGCCTTCGGATGGCGGACACCCCCACGAGTTGACGGTGATGTCAGGTGCTTTGGTCGCGTCACCTTGCGCGGGTCTGCCGTTCACCGGATAAGGCGCGAGGAACCATTCCATGCATTCGATATAGCGAGCGGGCGTGCCATCGCCTGAATTCATGTTGCGGCAGGCGATCCATTTAGCACCGGGAGCCACGCCGATCTGGTTGTCTTTTCCATCCGTACCGACCGCTGTGCCCAACGTATGCGTTCCGTGATTGTTGTCGTCGCACGGCGTTACGGTGTCGCTGCCGCACGGATTCCCCCTCACGTCATGAATGCTGTCGTGCCAGTTAAAGTCATGCGAAGCCATTGCGCCGTCCCAGCCGCGATATTGGTTTTTGAGTGCATCGTGATCCCAGCGTACGCCTGTGTCAGCGCCGCCGATGACAATGCCTTGTCCGGTAAAACCCTGCGCCCACACTTCGGGCGCGCGCGTAGCCATGACGCCGGGTTCGATAGCATTCGGAGCGGTAGCGGTAGCGCGTTCGCGTAAGAGTGCGGCGGCGGCTTCTTCCACTTCTTCGGCGTTCAGGCGCGGCGTGAAATTATTTTTGATCGTCGGGTTGGCTTCGATGCGGGCTACGTCAGGCCGTGCGGCGAGCAACTCTATGATTTCGGGCGAGGCGTTCACCCACACGGCATTGATGATGTAAAAGGCTCGGTGTTCGATTTGATTGGACTGAAGCCACGCCAGCAAGTCGGCCTGCGTCGCATTCGCTTTTTCCAGCAGGACTTCGCGCACGAAGCGTCCTTTGGCGGCTTTGGTTTCCAGCCCGTCAGCCGCGCTGACATCGGCTTGCTCCTGCAATACGACCAGCGCCTCGATGGATTTGCCCGACACGCTGTGTTGGCGCAACCACGGCGCAATTTTTGTAGCAGGTGTCAGGTCTGATTGCGCGCCCAGCTCTGATTGCGCAGAAGACGAATACCGTCGGTGTGGCGTCAGGGTGAACGCGCTCAAGACGAAAAGGGAAATCACCAGATAGCGAAACTTCATGACAGGTTATCTCCGACAAATAAATTCACGATGGGTATGAGGCGCGCGGTGACGGGGAATCGTGCGCTTGCCAAGTGTTTATAGCTTCCGGCGCGCAGGCTGTCGAGCAACCGTGCATAAAAAAACAAAAGCGCGCTTTCGAGGTGAAGCCGAAAGCGCGCTGTGGTTGGGTTGATAAAAGCGAAACCTCAGCCAGGCTGAATTCTCACCTTCATCACAGTTACACTGACTGTTGATAATCTGACTGTTGATTGGGCAGCACGTGAGCGGAGTTGGGAAGTGAGGTCCGCCCAGCATCTTGAACAATAACCAAAACGCGAACCGACCATGCTCAACGCCCAGAGGGGTTGCACACAGATGGTCGCACAAAAAACGTATATACATTGCCGGTAAAGAAAACGGAGAACGGTTAGCTTG
>JAYSVR010000279.1:0-18240 GCA_043718445.1 Acidobacteriota bacterium
GGTCACATCGCGCATCACCGAGAGATGAAAGCCCGGCATGAAATTCGCACGGGCGCTGTATTCGATTTCGCGGATCGTGTGATCGGGCCGCAGCATCTGAAATTGCCCTTTGCGTTCACCGCGCGCCACCAGTTTTTTCAGCGACAATTCGGCAGAGCCGCGTTTTTCGGGCGGCATAAAATCGGCCATCGTGCGATTGAGTATGTCTTCGCGCGTAACGCCGTAAAGCTCGCAGGCCGCCGGATTGGCGTCAACGTATTCCATCGCATCGTTGACGACCAGCATCGCATCCATCGCGTGATCCCAAATCGCGCGGAAGGTGGCCTCACGTTGCCGCAGCGCATCCTCAGCCTGTTTGCGTGCGGTAATGTCGTGGAAGTTGACGACCACCGCACCGATGATGGGATCGTCCACCATGTTGGTCGTCGCCAGTTCGAGCCAGCGCCACGAACCGTCTTGATGGCGCAATTGCAACTCGAACATTTGCGTCTCGCCCGGATGGTTCGCCACTTGGGCGCGCATCTCCTCCACTTGCTCGACCTGATCGGGATGCATGAAATCTAAGAACTTGCGGCCTTTCAGCTCCGCTGACGAATAACCCAGGATGCGCGTCATCGCGGGACTCACATAAACAAACCCCGCTTTCGGATGCTGTAAAATAACGCCGTCGAAACTTTTCTCGATCATCGCGCGGAAGCGTTGTTCGCTGGCGCGCAGCGATTGTTCGGCCTTGTCGCGTTCGGTGATGTCGCGGAAGTTGAACACAATCGCATTGACGTTTTCGTCTTCGAGCAAATTGGTCGCCGCTGTTTCGAGCAAGCGCCACGTCCCGTCTTTATGCAGCGAGCGATGCTTAACGATGACTTGCTGACCGGGATGCGCCAATACCTCATCACGGGCCTGTGCCATCCGTTCGAGTTCATCAGAGTGCAACCGTGATTGCTGGTCAGTCGCTAAAACTTCCTCGGCGCTATAGCCCAGAATTTTTGTGTAAGACGGACTGGCATAAAGCACTCGCCCCTCAGCATCTTGCATGGCGATACCGTCCCAGGCGCTTTCGGTCAGCGCACGGAAGCGCGCTTCACTCCCGCGCACGGCGGATTCAGCGTCCCGGCGTTCGGTAATGTCGCGGTAAACGATCAGGTGGCGTCCGGGCAGGACGTTGGTCATCGAAGTGTATTCAATCCAGCGCGTGCCGCGTCCGGGCAAAGGCATCTGAAAGCTGCCCGCGTCGTGGCCTGTTGCCAGCAAGCCTTGCCAAGCCTGCATCGCGGCGTCACGGTGTTCTGCCCCGGCAAATATCGTGAAATGCTGGCCGACTAATTCCTCCTGCCGCAGCCCGAACAACTGGCACGCCGCCGGATTGGCATCGGTATAAGTGCCATCGTCGTCGAGCAACAACATCGCATCAAGTACGTGCGTCCAGATCGAACGCATCTGCGCTTCGCTCTCGCGCAGCGAAACTTCGGCGCGCGCGCGTTCGGCTTCGGCGTGTTTGGCGGCGGTGATGTCGTGGAAGTTCAGCACGAAAGCCTGCACTGACGGTTCGTGCAACAAATTAGTGAACGTGCCTTCCACCCAACGGTAATCACCCTGAGCGTTACGCAACTGATATTCGAGTCGAGTGCTCTGCCCGGCGGCTAGTGTTTTCAGCGACTCTCGCAAAGCATCGCGGTCGTCCGGGTGAACACCGTTAGCCATCTCTTTCCCTAACAACGCTTCGGGTTCATAGCCGAGAATGCGCTGCTGCGCCGGACTCACATAGGTCCCGCAACCTGCCCGATCAAAGAGAATAACTGCGTCGTAACTGTGTTCGATCAACGCGCGAAAGCGGTCTTCGTTGGTTTGCAGCGCCAGATGCATCCGGTGCTGCATCTGGCGGCGTTCGATGCCTTGCGCAATCAGCGTGGCAATGGTGTGCAACGAATCCTGCGTCTCTGACAGCAATGGTTCCGCCGACCAGAAAGCCAACACGCCGTGCGTAACCGCATTCGTCACTAACGGGCAACCGGCAAACGCCATTCCGTTGAGTGCTGCTGTTTCGCCCATTAACCCAGAGGCCAATGCGCCTGACGTGGCGAGTGACGACGGTTCAGGTAACAACTCTATTTCTGGCGTACGCGTCGCGGCAATGCGTCCGACACGCCCCTCTCCCATCGCAACCGGATTGGCTAAATCGGCAGGCCGCAGCGCTGTGCCAGCTTGCGCGCGCAGTTCGAGTTCCGTGTCGTCATCGTTGACGAGCCATAGACTGGCGAAATTTGCGTTCAAGTGTTGTGCGACTGCGTCGGCGCAACGCTGCAACATGTCGGGCAGCGCGAGTTCCGCCGTAACCGCTTCGATCACATCGGCACGCAAAGCCGCAAAGCGCGCCTGATGCGCCACGCGCGCTTCGGCGGCGCGGCGTTCGGTCACATCGCGTACCAACCCGCGATAGCCCATCGGAATCTGGCCCATTGGATTCTGACTAGCTTCGTCACGGGTGATGAGCGTCACCGCCGTTTCGAGCGTACGCCGCTCGCCGTCTTTGCGAATCACTTCGTAATCGAAAGGCGCACTCGGTTCGCGGGTTTCCAGCACGCGGTTGAACACCCGCACGACGTGACGATAAGCCTCGCGCGTAATCCATTGGCGATGCGCTTTTCCGTACATCTCAGACTTATCGCAGCCATACATCTGGCAGAGCGCCTCGTTGAAAAGCGACAATTCGCCTTGCAGATTGAACTCGAAATAGCCTTCCTGAATGGCGTCCAGAATGTTGCGATAGCGCGCTTCGCTTTCGCGCACGGCTTGCTCGGCAAAGCGCCGCGCCGTCACATCGCGCAACGTCATGATGACGCCGATCCGTTCGCCTTGCGGGCCTTTGTGCGGGCCGTAACGCGCCGACAGCCAATAGACCTTGCCAGTCGTAGAGGATTCATACTGAAAGTCCTGTCCGGTGACGGAATCGCCACTCGACGCAGTACTCATCAGGTTGAGATGGCCGCTCGTGCGCAAGTAAGGAAACACGGTCTGCGGATGCTGGCCCAACACCTGTTCCTGCTTCAGTCCGGTGATTTCTTCCATGAAGCGGTTCCACACTTTGACCTTCGATGACTGGTCATAAACGATGAAACCTTCGCGGGCGCTTTCGACAATCTGGGCGCTGAATTCATGCAAGGCACGCAACGAATCTTCGGCGCGCTTGTGTTCCGTGATGTCGTTGACTACACCCAGCACGCCGGTGATTTCACTGTCAGGCGTGCGCAGCGGTTCATAACGCACGTTTAACCAAGCCGTTTCGCCATTTGGCCGCGTCCTTTGCAGGTCGCGCGTCACGACCGATTCACCCTGTAACACTCGCTCCAGCATTTGCGGAAAAGCCGTCTGCTGTAACTCAGGAAATAACGCATAAGGATGCTGGCCGACGATCTCAGCGCGCGGCTGGCCGTAAAGCATTTCCATAAACGGATTCCACTCGACGTAATGCAACGCGCGGTCATGCACCACGATGCCTTCTTTAACTGTCTGAATGATTTGTTCGTTGAGTTGTTTGGAATCGCGCAAGGCCACTTCGGCGCGCCGACGCTCGGTGATGTCGCGGATGGTGACGATCAATCCCACCACCTGCCCGCCCCCTTGCCCACCCTCTTGCTTACCCTCTTGCCTACGATGACTGCGCAAAGGCCCGTACATCGCCGAGACCCAGCGCGTGTTGTCATGCGGGAAGCAAAAGTCTTTGCCCGCGACGACTTCGCCTTGCAACGCCGCTTGCCAGAATCCTTCGACATCGGTGCCGCGCACGAACGGGAAAAGTTCTGCCGCCGTCTTGCCCTGCGTTTCAGCACGCGGCTTCCCTGAGATGTCAGCCATCACCGAATTCCACACCAGCACGCGCAACTCGCGGTCAAACACCGCAATGCCTTCGAGCGAACTATTGATGATCTGTTCGTTGAACTGCTTGGAATCGCGCAAGGCTTCTTCGGCTTGGCGACGCGCAGTGACATCCGTCACCAAGCCGATGACGCCGATGACTTTTTCATCGCCGTCGCGCAACGGGCCGTAATGTGCGCGCACCCAAATCGGTTTATGCGGCGAGAGGCGAAAGTCTACGCTTTCGACGGCGTCGCCTTTCAGCGCCTGCTGCAACATCTGGGTCAGGCCTTGTTCCTGCGCGCCATGAAACACCTCGGTCGCACGACGCCCCTGTACGTGATCGAGCGGCAAGCCGCTCATTTCTTCCATGGCCGGATTCCAGACCATGTAACGCAACTCGCGGTCATAGACGACGATGCCGTAATTGGTATTGCTGATGATTTGCTGATTGAACTGCTGCGAACGGCGCAACGCGGCTTCGCCCTTTTTGTATTCGCCGATGTCAGAAACCGCGCAGATCACGCCGATGATTTCGCCGCGCGCGTTGCGATGCGGGCTGAAGCTGCACGAAGCCCAGGCCG
This sequence comes from Acidobacteriota bacterium, assembly GCA_043718445.1. GTDB lineage: Bacteria > Acidobacteriota > Blastocatellia > RBC074 > RBC074 > JACPYM01. Next base: position 4,437 of record JAYSVR010000279.1, read on the forward strand.
AACGCGCACCTTTCGCCGTGTCGAGATTGAGATCAATGCGATTGATGGTCGTGCCTTGCAAAGCGCGTTCGAGCTGCGCCATCAGGCCGACTTCAGCAGCGGTCGGGAAAATTTCGAGCGGCAACTTGCCCAACGCTTTCTGTTTGGGAATGCCGATGAATTCCTCCATAAACGGATTCCACAACTGAAAGCGCAACCGGTCATCCAGCACGGCGATGCCTTCGCGGGCGTGTTGAATAATCTGCTCTGAAAAAATACGGGCGCTGTCCGGGCTGGCTTCGTCATCACTACTAGCCGCAGGCTTCGGCGTTTTTTCGCGCAAGACGCCCAGCACGCCGATGACCTGCGCACTGCCGACGCGAAACGGTATTTTGGTAACCTGAAAAACGCGCGCGTCGTTCCCTTCACCCAACTGAAGCTCGCCGCTGAATAACTCGCCTTGCAAGACCTGGGCGTCGGCGTGGTTGAGACATTCGGCAAACAGATGATGAAAGAGTTCGCGGTTCCGGCGACCGAGCAACTCATCCAAGGTATGGTGCGTAGCGGCGGCAAAGGGCGCGTTGGCTAACAGGTAACGCCCTTCGCGGTCTTTGAGGTAAAGCGCATCGGTGCCGTTATCGGCCAGCACCTGCAACGATGCGATGGTTTCGATAATGGCTTCAGCATCGTTGCGCCTTCCGAGATCGGTCAGCAAGGTTAAAAGTTGACGCAAGCGTCCGCTCGACAAATGTCCTGGTGACGCTGCTTTTTCCGGTTCATTCAAAAAGCCTGCTTTCGTGGCAAGCGGCTCTTGCGAGGTATTCATTAAATCGTTCGACTCCCTACACCTGATAAATCACACCATTGAAGGCCATTGAAGGCTGGCGGCATTTGAGTGCCATACCATCATCAACAACACCTTGGCCCGTCGGCATCGCACAAAAGGGCAAACGGGCGCACTATTCCGAAATTTTCTGACTGGATTATTTAAGGGTTAGTCGTCTGAAGTTAAGCCCAAACTTCCTTAACCGACTTCAAACGACTGGGGATGGTCACAGACGGCGCGCAGCTTAACGCGAATAAGTCATTGATGACAAGGCGTTTTCCGCCTCACGCGTCTTGCTCAGGGCGAAACGTCAGTGGCGCGCTGAACTTCTCGTCAATCGCTTTGCTCACACCGTATTTTTACGGTTGAATTCGCACTTTTTCTGCGGGGTCTTTGCGTGGTTGCGGAAAGGCTAGAGTGATGGCGGCTGAACGTTCAAACAAAACCGGCAGCTATTATCAGTGAACTCTTGCACGTAAAACTACACTCGTTAGCCTTCACTCTCTTTGGCAATTTTTCTCAGCTTGTCACACAGTCAGCGACGACTTAGCGCCGACTAACTTCACAAAAAGCCAGCCGCCTGAGCCAGCTACTTGATGCCGCTCACCGTTCAAACAAAAATAAAGGCGTCTTTGGCTCGCCATGTTTAGCCATCCATCCCGATGACAGGATTTTTCAATCCCGCTAGGCTCACGTTTCGCAAAACCATTAACTTCAGATTCTTTAATAGACGGGCCTCTCACCCCCCAGAGGTAGCCTTTGTGCCCAACGCCGTACTGTCAATAAATAGTCCGGCACATCAATCACGCCACGACGCTTGGAGAAATTATTGTTATGAATACCTTTCGGCAGCGCATCACGCGCGTTACGCTTTTCACTACGCTGGCCTTGCTCTCGCTGTTGAGCCTGCATCGCTATGCCGGTAATCCAGCCACCGCTACGGCTTACTTCGCCGACGAAGACGTGACCTGGACGAGCCTCGTCAACACGACTGCCACCGCGAATACGATTCGTAAAACCGGCGGACTAAACGACGGCAGTTTCGACGGCAGCGGCGTCTCGCAACAAACCATTACCAACAACGGCACTTATGAATTCAAACCCGCAGGCGCTGACGTCGAACGCGTAACGGGTTTGACTGATACGCCCAATAACAAAACGCCTTTGTCGTTCGACTTTTATATCAACCTGAGCGAAGGCGGCATTGCCGAGTTCCGCGAACGCGATGCCTATATCGGCGATACGACCTATGTGAACGGCGACACTTTCCGCATCAAACTCGTCAACGGACGGGCTGAATACAGCAAAAACGGAATCTTGGTGAGAACCGGTAACCTCGTCCTTAACAGTGCATTGAATGCCATAGCTTCGTTTGGCCAATTAAATGGTGAGATTGGCAGCGCGCGACTTGGCAATATCACGGGCGGCCCTACCTGCGCTCCGCCAGTCATTATTTTAGGTCAGAATAACTATACCGTCTGTGAAGGCGAAACGTGGTTTGTCGGTGCAGGAAGCGTTCTCGGCACTGCCCCTATCACCTATGTCTGGCGAAAAAATGGTGTCGTTATTTCAGGAAATACCAACGTCATTTCTGGCACTGCCAGATTGAGTGATGCAGGAACTTACAGCGTCACGGTAACTAACGCTTGCGGCACTGCCACTTCGACAACTACGCAAACATTGAGCGTAAATGCGCTCAGTGGTATTTCTCCCACCAGCAACACCGTACCCGCCACCGGAGGAACCGGAACCATCAACATCACCAGCGGTCGCAACGGCTTTGGCAACATTTGCTCGTTTGGGTGGGATAACCCGATAGGGCAATGGATTCCCTCCATTTCGCGCGTGGATGGCCCCAATGGCGCGTCGTTGGTTTACACCGCACTACCGAATAACGGTGCAGCGCGTTCAGACGTTATCCGAGTTTACAACATAGACCAGACACGCACTTTCAGTTTCACCGTCAACCAAGCTGCCGGTACGACAACTTGCGTGGCTCCCGTGCTGTCAAGTTTTGGTGGAACCTTGAACGTTTGCGAAGGCGCCGGATGGAGCATGGGCGTAGGCGCTACCGGCACTCGCCCCTTTACCTGGGTTTGGAAAAAGAACGGTGTGATCGTTCCCAATCCACTCGACAGCCCACAAGCACCAAGCACCAATCTTTCAGGTACTGGCACACTGAGCGAAGCGGGCAATTACACGGTGACCGTGAGCAATGCCTGCGGCACTGCCACTACGACTGGTTCTATCAGGTTAAACGTGATTGCGGTTAGTGCTATTTCTCCGACCAGCTCCACCATTGGTGCGGCGGGTGGCACAGGCACGATTAACATCACGACCGGACGTAGTGATAACGCTCCCTTTATTTGTGGCTTCGAATGGGATCCTTCTGACGCGCAATGGATTACGCCAATCACTCGTGTTGATACCGCCAACGGCCCAACCTTGGTTTACACGGCTTCCCCCAATACTGGCGCGGCTCGAACTGGAACTATCAGAATTTTTAACAAAGACAGATCGCGCCTTTTCACTTTCACTCTTACGCAGGCCGCTGGTTCAGGTGGTGGCGGCAACGTGCAGGATGTCATCTGGACGAGCCTCGTAAACACGACCGCGACGGGCGGCACGATTCGCAAGACGGGTGGCGCGAATGATGGCAGCTATGACGGCAGCGGCGTATCGGTGCAATCGTTCTCGAACAACGGCTATTACGAATTCACTGTCGGCGGCGCGAATGTCGAGCGTGTGACGGGCTTGACCGATACGCCTGACAACAAGGACTTCACGACGTTCGATTTTTACGTGAACCTGAGCGAGGGCACGATTGCCGAGTTCCGCGAACGCGGGCAATACCTCGGCGATACGGTCTATAACGTAGGCGACGTGTTCCGCATCACTATCGAAAACGGACGTGCGCGTTACAGCCGCAACGGTGTCGTGTTGGCTTATGGCAATGCGACGACGACGGCTCCGCTGAAAGCTGCGGCAGCGTTCAGCTTGCTCAACGGCGAAGTCACGCAAGCCAAACTCGGCGGGCTGACGGGCGGATGCAGTTACGCGATCACGCCGACCAACGCGGCGGCTCCGGCCAGCGGCGCAACGGGAACGGTTGCGGTCACTTCACCCGGCGGTTGCACGTGGACGGCGAACAGCAACGCCGCGTGGCTGATGGTCAATAGTGGTGCGTCGGGCAACGGCAACGGCACGGTGGCTTACACCGCTGGAGCCAACACGGGTGCGCAACGTACGGGTACGATCACCATCGCCGGGCAAACTTTCACGGTGACGCAAGCGGCGGCGACGGCGAGTTCGCCGAACGTGACGTGGACGCAACTCGTCAACGTCACCCTGACCGGACAAACGCTGCGCAAGACGGGCGGCGCGGACGACGGCTCGTATGACGGCAGCGCCGTTTCGCGCGAAGTGCTGTCAGGCGGTACGGGCTATGTCGAATTCACGGTGTCCGGCCCTTACGTTCGCCGGTCAATCGGTTTGTCGCGCAATTACACGGCGGGCAATCCGAGTTCGCTCGATTACGAAATCAATATGAGCGACTCGAATGTCGTCGAGTTCCGTTATCGCGGGCAGTATCTGGGCGATGCGACTTACAAGGTCGGCGACGTGATTCGTATCGCGGTCGAGAACGGTCGCGTCGTGGCTTATGTCAACGCGAAGGCCTTTGCCGAAACGACAGCGCGTCCGACTTATCCGTTGCAAGTGTGGGCTTCGTTCTCACTCATCGGCGGCGAAGCGACGGGCGCGAAACTTTACACCGGTCGCTTGCCCGTGCTGCAACAACGCCGCACGCCTACCGGTCAAACCGGTGACGATCCGCTGGCTGGACAAGTGTCTGACCCAGAACCGGCTGAAGACCCGCGTCAGTAATAACTCTATCCACACTGATCCCTGAGCAGCATTGCTCCTTTAACCTGAGCGGCAGACGGTCGAGAAGTCTGCCGCTTTTTTTATGCCCTCACTTTTTTATGCGAAGCTTGGTCGCGTTATCCTGTCAGCACTATGAACACCGGAACGCTTCATCCTAATCGCCTGGCAACGGGCAGACTGTCGCACGACTTGCTAAATGCTGACGTTGAAACACCCGCCGACGAACCGCAAAACCCTGACTTAGGTTTCGGCGCGATTGTGTCGCGCGACAGCAAACAACGGCTGCTCAACCGCGACGGAACCTTCAACACGGCGCGCGAGGGTTTGTCGTATTGGTCTTCGCTGAATCTTTACCACGCGCTGCTCATCATGCCGTGGAGCCATTTTCTCGGCTGCATCACGGCAGGTTACGTGTTGCTCAATCTGTTTTTCGGATTGATCTATACGCTCTGCCCCGGTGGACTGACCGACGCCGTCAACACGGGCATCGCCAGCCGTTTCTGGCAGGGCTTCTTTTTTAGCGTACATACGTTCGGCACGATTGGTTATGGCAACGTATCGCCCGTCGGCTGGCTCGCCAACATTGTCGTCACCGTCGAATCGCTGCTGGGTTTGTTGTGCATCGCGCTCGCCACCGGAATTTTATTCGCGCGCTTTTCGCGGCCTACGGCGAAAATTGTATTTAGCGATAACGCACTCATCGCACCCTATCAGGACGGCCACGGACTTATGTTTCGCCTCGCCAACGGACGCCGCAACGAATTGATCGAAGTCGCCGCGACGGTGATTTACGCGCAGTTTGAAACGGTGGACGGCAAGCCCACGCGCAAGTTTTATCAGCTCGCACTCGAACGCGCGAAAGTCACGTTTCTCAGTTTAAGTTGGACGATTGTCCATCCAATCAACGAAGAAAGTCCGCTCTGGCGACTGACTGCCAACGAAGCCCTCGCACGCCAAGCCGAGATTTTGATTTTATTGACAGGAATTGATGAGACCTTTTCGCAAGTCGTACATGCGCGGTCGTCTTATCGTGCCGAAGAGATCGTGTGGCAGGCCAAGTTTGCCAACAGCTATAACAAGCCGGATGAAAACGGCGTCGTCTCGATTGATCTGCGTCGCCTGCATGAATTCGACCAACTGAGTTGAAGCCTGAGTTGAGATTTCGTTAAGCGGTAGCGGCTTCGGCGCGATAGTAAAGAATGCGTTCGCAGTTCTCGCATTCGATGATCGTTTCAGCCCGCCGTATGTCATTGAAAACCTGCGGGCGAATCGTGACGCGACAAGAAGTACACGAATAGTTGCGCGCTTCGGCAATCACCACGCCGTTGCGGCTTCTCGACAAGCGGTTGTAAGTGGCTCTAACCCCCGCGCCCAACGCCTCGAAATGTTGTAGCCGCTCCGTCTGTGTCTCACCCAGTTTGGTTTCGTCGGCCACGACAGCGGCTTGCAGCACCGCGACTTGTTGAGCGAGTTCGGCGCGACTGGCTTCGATTTGCGGAGCGCGTTCATTCACTTGCGCTTCAAGTTGTTCGAGCTTTTCCATCAGCTTGAGAATTTCGGTTTCATAAGTGCTGATCGTTTTTTTCGTGGCGTCAATTTCGCGGATGGCGGTTGTGTATTCGCGCTCGTTCGTCGCTTTCATCAAATCGGCTTTGAACTTTTCGTGCTTCTGTTGTTCTTCGACCAGATCGTCTTCCAGCCCGCGTCGCTGGGCGAGCGCCGCGTCATGAGTGGCCTGCAAAGCGAGAAACTCCTGATTGGATTCCGCGAATTGCGCTTCGAGTTCCTGTTGGCGCAAAGGCAACGCGGCAATCTCTTCTTGCAAGCGTCGAATCTCCAAGTCGGTCTCTTGCAAGGCAATCAACTGGCTCAGTTCTTCTTTCAAGGCGATCCTCCTGATCTAGGTTGTTTGGGTTGTTGAGTGATTGTGCAGGCATAATCCCACACAGTTCGCAGCACGTCAAAACCTGCATTTTTTCGGCCTTTTGCGCCCTTTTGCGGTTGACCGCCTCATGACCCTTTGCTAGTATCCGCCGCGTCTCCGGGCATTTAGCTTCTGTCTCCTAATAAACAACTTGAAAACGTCAGCAGATAGCGCAGAAAGTTCCCACGACGCACGGGAGAAAATTAACGTCGCGTGAACAGGTGCAGCAACTGGTGAAGGCGGATGCTGTTTGCGGCTCTAACGCATCCCAAAGGCCAAAGATGAAATGTCCTAATTGTGAAGGCGCACTGCCCGGCAGTGCGGTCGTATGTAAATCGTGTGGTCATCGCCTCACGCAAAATTCCGTAGCTAAATACCGTTCGGAGCATGCAACCTCAGGCACGGCTCCGATCACTGTTGCGGAATCTCCGCTCGCCGCCAAAGTGCGCGCACGGTTCACTTCCAATACGGCTACGAAACCTGCTAAAGCTGAAAGCAATCTGATCCAGTTCCCTGTGCCTGCGAACGTGACCGCACCGGTTACGGCAAGAGCCTCGACGGAACAGGCTTGGCGCGACCAGCTCAAAGCCCGCGTGCAAGATCGCCGTTCGCGACAGACAGTGGGCCAAGCCGTGGATAGTACGAATGAGATGGCGTTGTCTGATGATGCGCCGGAAAGACCGCGCGTTACGTCAGACCGCGAAGCGCACGCCGCTGAAGCGAAACCGAATCCCAGTTCGCCCGATCAATTACTCTTAGTCGAATCGGCGCTCAAACGCATTCGCCGCACGCCTTCGCCCGCTCCGGCCACCGTGGCCTTTCGCGCGCAACGGAAGCCCGTGCATTACCCCGCCGCGCAATCGCACGCGCTGGCGCTGATGCCCGAAGCCGAACGCTACGCTGAAGCGCAACGCGAATACGAACCGCTCGAACCCATCCCCAAGATCGTAAACGAAGCGCCCTTGCCCATCACTGAGCCTGTCGTTAAACCCATGCCTGCTCCGGTTTCCACGGCGCAAGCCCTCAAGAATTTGCGCAGCACCCACAAGCTCACGGGTGCCCATCTGACCTTGCCGCTTGATGAATCGGAACCCAATACTGATTTCCCTTTCGACGCACTTTCGCTCGCCGCTGATTCGCTGCCTGAAGTTCATACAGATCGCATGGCTGACCGCACCTTGATCGAAGCCAAGCCCGTCGAGATTCTGCGCGCCAAGGCTTCTTACTTTGCGGAAGTCCAGACGGCGGAAGGTGTGGAAGAAGAACCTGAAAACCCCTGGCACACCGACGCTGAAGCCGAAGCCGTCGCGCTAGAAAGCGACGGACAGGTATGGCTCGGCAAACCGGCTCCGATCTGGTTGCGTACACTGGCAGGCGTCTGTGATGTTGAAGCCGCAGCGATTTTGTACCTGCCGTTTTTCAGCGCCTATTACGCGCTCGAAGGTTCGTTCGCGTTGAACGATTATTACCTGATGGTAGGGATGGCGGTGGTCGTGATGTTTCTTTATCAACTCGTCACCTTCACCCTCAACGGACGCACCATCGGCATGGCGTTGTTCGGCTTGCGCAACTTTGATGTAGAGCGCGTCAGCAACCACATCTCATTTGCGCGCCGCTTGCGACAGGCTTTTGGCGGAACGGTTGGACTGCTCTGCCCGCCCTTCAATTTCGTAGTCACGCGCGTCACCGGCTTCCAGCGCGGCTTCGGCGACGCGCTCGCCAAAACCGTCACGCTGCGTCGCGCGCAGGACTAAACAAAAACTATCTGCTCAACGAACTTAGGCTTCCGCGCGGGCGTATGTCCCGCGCGTGAAGCCTAAACTTTTTTATATCGCTACTGTCTTGCTATTCGGCCTTGCCCTCGCCGTATGCTTCGGCCTGCGCTTGCTCGAACACGCACTCACCTATCATCCGGTTCACTTCACAGATGACGCCGCCTGGCGCTTGCCGCCGCACGCCGAAGACGTTTGGTTCACGAACTCCGACGGTACGCGCTTGCACGGATGGTTCGTGCGAACTGCGCAAACGCCTGCGCGCGCGACGGTGCTGCATTGCCACGGCAACGGCGGAAACCTCAGCCACGTACGCTGGTTTGCCGAAGCGTTGGCTGAACGCGGCTTCGATACGTTGATTTGGGACTATCGCGGCTACGGACGCAGCGGCGGTCAGATCACCGATGAATGGGGCTTATACGCAGACGGCACGGCGGCTTATGCATGGCTCACCCGCGAGCGCGGCATTCAACCCGAACGCCTAATCATCTATGGTCAATCGCTCGGTTCAACTGTGGCGATAGACCTCGCCGCGCGCGAGCCTGCCGCCGCTTTGGTGATTGAATCCGGCTTGAGTTCGGCGAGTTCGATGGCATCGGCTACGTTGCCCTGGCTGCCGCGTTGGCTGCACGGTATTGGTAAGAATCGTTTTGAATCAGCCCGCAAGCTCTCGACCATTCACCTGCCCGTATTCATCGCGCACGGCACAAATGACGAAGTGATTCCGCTCGCCCAAAGCCAAATCAATTTCGCCGCCGCTCTCGAACCCAAAGAACTCATGGTGATCGAAGGTGGCACGCATAACTTATTCGGTCAGCATTCCCCCAAGTTGCTTGAACGAATGACCGCCTTTCTTGAAAAACAGCGGCGCAATTAATCGGCGCACTCACTGCATCATGCCGAAATTACCAGCCTGCACTCCGTGTGCATTCCCGTAGACGGTAAGACGTTTGACCTGTTCTCACTGGCGCTCTGAACGACGGCCCGCTGTGGGAAGGCTGTTGAGCGATTCACGGTTGAGCCGGATTGATGACCTCAAAAGAATCCTTGCCGTTGATGCGGTAATGATGAAAGTCGGTATCTATGGTCAGGATGCGATGAAGTTTGCATTGCTCGGCCAACACCACTAACGAGGCATCCGCCAGTGACATCGGCGTATCGTGATACTGCTTCATCAGGTCTGCGGTTCGCATTAACGCTGAGAACGTCTGAGCTTCGACGATAAGCTGGCCTTGCCGAACGTATTCCCAAAGCATGGCTTGCCCCTTCCAACCGCACAGACCGCGTAGGAAATACATCGCCTCGGTTAGACAAGGCGGCGTAGTAAAAAGAACTCCCGTTTCCTGCTTGACGATAGCTGCGCATCGTTCGTGCATTGCCAAATCTCGTTTATCAATGAGCGCCACCAATGGCCCCGTGTCAATGATCAGCATCAGAGCTTATACCCTTGTTTTTCGAGTTCTTCGGCAATCAGATAAAAGAACGCATCACGTTGAGGCGGCGAGTCGGGGTCTGCGGGTTGCGAGCTGTCAATCGCTCCTAACAGCCCCAGTTTTTGCAGCCGCTCTCCTATCGTCGTGTTCATATTCTCAAGCGGTTGTTCGGATTCCGCAGTTTGCGTGTGATTGGCCGCACCGTTGGCGACCAGCTTTCTCAGCAAGGCTTCCAGCGATAATCCCTGCGTTTGCGCTTCTGTCTGTAATGTTCCTAATAGCGCTTGATCTATCTCAACTGTGGCAGTCGCCATAAATTTTTACCTCTCACGTTCAGCTTACTTCGATGCAGAAGCTCTCGGCAACATCCTGCATCCTGATCGTGTGAATCCCACTGCGAAAAAGCCTAAGTCTTACCTCTTTGCGCCGCGCGCAGCTTCTCAATCGCCGCGTCTACTTCGCGCTGGCGTTGGCGTTCGCTCAGAAAATGTTCGATGCCGTGCGCGATTTGTTGCTCGCGCGGTTCATCGGCTCCGCCATAAACGAACGAGCCGGCAATGCTAAACCAATTGGCACGATCAGGATGTTCGCCGAGCGCCTTTTGATAATCGGCGATGCGTTCGTCCACAGTTTTCTCGACCATTGCCAGCAGGTCTTCGTCGGTGTGGTTGAGTAGATCAAGGCGCGCGGCACCCAGATGACGGATGGTTTCCCAGATGTGAATCGGGATGGGAACCATCACCCGTCCATAGCCCGCCTCAAAATTTGTTGTTTCCAGTCGCAGGTAAACGTGATCGTCATCCGCGACTTCATGGTAAAAATGGAAGGCATCGCCGTGCGCTATCGTAGCTTTGGTTGACATTTTTAACCTCCTTTGCGCAAACACCTATATTGGCGCGTTATACCGTTTCGGTAGCGGCTGGGAGCTTCACACTTTCGCGCGCTGTTCGATCTTCGCCCACGCATCCTTCAAGCCAATCGTACGGTTGAACACTGGCTTACCTTCAGCCGAATCACGGTCTACGCAAAAGTATCCCATGCGTTCGAACTGATAGCGCGTACCTGCCACGGCGTCACGCAACACCGGTTCGACCTTGCAATCATTCAGCACTGCCAGCGAGTTCGGATTCAAGTTTGACGTGAAGTCCTGCCCTTCTTCGACATCTTCGGGATTCTCTTTCGAGCAAAGCGTGTCATACATACGCACTTCGGCATTGACCGCGTGCGCTGCTGAAACCCAATGAATCGTGGCTTTCACCTTGCGCGTACTCGCCGCGCTGCCACTGCGCGTTTCGGGGTCGTAAGTGCAATGCAACTCAACGATGTTGCCGTCAGCGTCTTTCACGACTTCTTCACACTTGATGATGTAGCCATACCGCAAACGCACTTCGCCGCCCGGCACGAGCCGAAAGTACTTGGGCGGCGGCACTTCGCGGAAGTCTTCCTGTTCGATGTAAAGCACCTTTGAGAACGGAACCTTGCGCGTACCAGCCGTCGCGTCTTCGGGATTGTTGACGGCTTCCAACTGTTCGACTTGGTCGTCGGGCCCATTTCCTGGATAGTTGGTTAGCACGACTTTGAGCGGATTCAACACCGCCATTACGCGCAGCGAATGTTTGTTGAGGTCTTCGCGGACGTAGTGTTCCAGATGTTGCAGTTGCGTGACGCCGTTGGTTTTCGAGACGCCGAGGCTCGCGCAAAAATTCTGCATCGCTGCGGGCGTATACCCGCGCCGCCGCATGCCACAGATCGTAGGCATACGCGGATCGTCCCAACCGCTGACCAAGTTTTCATCCACCAGTTTCTTGAGCTTGCGCTTGCTCATCACCGTGTAAGTCAGATTGAGCCTATCAAACTCAAACTGCCGCGAGGGAAAGATGCCGAGTTGTTCGATATACCAATTATAGAGCGGGCGATGGTCTTCAAATTCGAGCGTACAAATCGAGTGCGTAACCTGTTCGATAGAGTCTGATTGGCCGTGCGCATAGTCATACATCGGATAGATGCACCACTTGTCGCCGGTGCGGTGATGATGCGTTTGCAGGATGCGATACATCACCGGATCGCGGAAGTTCAGGTTCGGCGCAGCCATATCAATCTTGGCCCGCAACGTCCGCGAGCCGTCCGCGAACTCGCCGTTTTTCATCCGCGCAAACAGGTCGAGGTTTTCTTCAACGGAGCGATTGCGATAGGGGCTTTCCTTTCCCGGTTCGGTAAGCGTGCCGCGATGTTCACGAATTTCGTCAGCGTTCAAATCGCATACGAACGCCTTGCCTGCCTTAATGAGTTGCACGGCCCAGTCATAAAGCTGCTGAAAGTAATCAGAGGCGAAATACATCTCGTCCCACTGATAACCCAGCCAGCGCACGTCTTCCATAATGGCTTCGACGTATTCGGTTTCTTCCTTCGACGGATTGGTGTCGTCCATCCGCAAGTTGGTCTTGCCGCCGAACTCTTTCGCCAAGCCGAAATCCAGATAGATCGCTTTGGCATGGCCGATGTGCAAATAGCCGTTCGGTTCAGGCGGAAAGCGCGTTTGAATGCGTCCGCCCTGCTTGCCTTCAGCAAGGTCTTGCAAGATAGCGTCACGGATAAAGTGCGAGCGGTTTACGATTTCTGCCGCAGCTTCGGGCGTGCTGTTTTTCGTGTCTGACGTACTCATTTATTAGGTAATTTCCTTCTCTCTGAACTTCTTCTTACTAACTTACTTTTACTTCCAGTCCGCTGCGCGAAATGCGATATGGAATCACGTGTCCACCCGCTGCGCGCAGTGCGTTTTCGACTTCGGCTTTGCGTCCAGGCTCACAATAAAACGCGACGCATCCGCCGCCACCTGCGCCGCAAACTTTGGCGGCTTGTCCGCCGTGGCGCAGCGAGACTTCGACAAGTTGGTCAATCGTTTCGGTCGTAATGCCCGGTACGAGTTCGCGGCGTTGCGCCCACTCTTCAGCAAAGATCGCACCGATGTGATCGAAGGCGTTCGCCGTCAATGCGTCAGCCATTTTCAACGCCGTGTCGCGTATCCTGTCGAACTTCTGAATGATCACCGCATCGCCGTCAATATGCGATTTGAACATGCTCCAATTCGTCACGCCGGAATTGCGCGGCGCGTGCGTATAGCAAAGCGCCACGCGGCTTTCGAGTTGGTCAATGTCGGTGACGATCTCTTCGCGGATGACGCCTTCGACCAATAACTTGACGCGCGAGACTGCTCCATAAGTCGCGGGGAAATAATCTTGAAACCCGGCGGGTACGCCCAGCACCTGCGATTCGACGTTGGCGGCGATGAACGGCAGTTGTTTCAACTCGAAGCGTTCGCCCGTCAGCCGATTCAACGCGCCGCACAGCGCAATGTTTAACGTAGACGATCCCGCCAGCCCTGCGCCGCCGGGAGCCATGCAATCCGTCGTGATGGTTAAGCCTGTTTCGGGCTTAAAGAAATAAACCAGCTTCGAGATCAGCGGCAACACGGTGTCTTCTTTTAAGGACACGCGCGCAGCGATTTCGACCTTGCGATTAAGGTCTTTCGACTCAAAGACGAACTTGCCATCGTCGCGTGTCTCAACGCGGCAGCGCGCATATTGGTCAATCGCAAAGTTGATCGTTTGCGCGTTCTCGTGAAACAGATAGAGCGGCCAGATGTCTACTGTGCCGCCCGCCAAATCAATGCGCGTAGGCGCTTGTGCTTCGATAATCATTGGTTGTCAGTTGTCGGTTGTCAGTTGTCAGTTGTCAGTTGTCAGTTGTCAGTTGTCAGTTGTCAGTTGTCAGTTGTCAGTTGTCAGTTGTCAGTTGTCGGGTCATCGCGAAACTGTACTCCGCTCATCGCGAAACTGCAACCACTGACCACGAACAACTGACCACTGACAACTGACCATTAGCACGGTACAAAGTTTCTTGCAATTTGTTCAAAGGCGAGAATTTGCGAAGACTGCCAAGCAGCGTCGCGGTTCAATTCCTCGGCCATCCATTGAGCGACCGCCGG
>JAYSVR010000280.1:0-1901 GCA_043718445.1 Acidobacteriota bacterium
CGCGCGGACTAAAGTCCACAATACGGGTCACAGGCTGAAGCCTACGCTACTTTTCACTTTTCACTTTTCACTGACTATACTCCGCCCGTCGCAAGCCCCCCTTGCGGCAATGCAATAACCCCGAAGCAGTAACTGAGCCGCACGCCAACTCACGGCTCCATCACCACAGGAGGCCAAAATGGTTCCAGCCGTTTTTTCGCGGCAACAAACCTTGCGTTGTTGCCTGATCGTAATTTTATTAACCGGCGCTGCCTTTGCACAGCAGCAAAACGTACTGCCCGAAGCCCCCCGTAAAACCACCACTGAGCCTGCCGCACCGCTCGCGCCTTTTCGCCCGATCACGACGTGGCAAGATCAACGCTTCATTTTCCTTTCCAGTCCGAAGGCTTCGAGCGACACGCCTTATCAGGATTACAACGGCAAGCGCGTGCGAAAGGATTACGCCGGACGCATCGCCAAAGTCGTCAACGTAAGCGATTTCAGCGGACGCCAGCATCTCGATCTTGAGATGGAAGACAACGGCGAAAAGCTGCGCGCGCGCACTTCGCCCAACCGCGAAAGCCTCGAAGGCTTGCTGTTAGTCGCCGATCTCGAACAAGCCCGCCAACGTTGGGAAGGCCAAACGCTCTGGTCGCGGCACATGCGTTTATCCACCTATGACGAAACGACGGATCTGATCGGCGCGCTGGCGATTAAACGCTACGCCGCGCTCAAGGTCGTATCGGTTACGCCCGGCTGGGACAACGCTACGCCGTTGCGCTTCACGCTCGAAACCACCGATGGCAAGCGCGGTTTTATGGATGTGAATCTGAGCGGTACGAACGTGCCGCCTGAGTTGCGCCAACTGTCACGCTTCGAAGAACACTTCTTCACCGAAGACCCGCGCCTCAAACACAAATGGACTGCCAGCATGTGGTCGGTGATTGAAAGCAATCGCATCGTCACCGGCATGACTACCGAACAAGTAAAAATGAGTTGGGGCGAACCGCAACAAACCTCACGCACCGCTACGGGCGAAGTCTGGACGTATAGCAACGGCAAACTCTCGTTCAATAAAAATAGTGTGTTGGTGAATTGGCAATAAACACAGGAGCGCGGACGGCAACCTCCGCGCTTCAGTTATCCAATGCGCGCGCGTAAGATGACCGCGCCTTATGAAACACGAACAACTAACACAAATCCTGCAAGAACTGCGCGCCGGACTGGCCGAACATTACGGCGAGCGGCTGGTGCGCCTCGTACTCTTCGGCTCACAGGCGCGCGGAGACGCCGTGCCCGGCTCTGACATTGACGTGATGGTCGTGCTGAAAGGCACGGTACGACCCCACCCTGAGATTGAAGAGACCGGCGATATCGTCGCCGCCGTTTCGCTGAAATACGATGTGTTGGTGTCAGTGATTTTCACCTCAGAGACGGAGTATGCGGCTGGCATCATGCCTTTGTTCTGGAACGTGAAACGCGAAGGAGTTTTCGTATGACGCCTGCGCAGGAAGCGATCATAAGCAAGGCACGCGAAAGCCTGAACGCCTCACAGCACTTAGCCGCCGGAGGCTATGCCGATTTCGCAATAGCGCGCGCTTATTACGCGATGTTTTATGCCGCGCAAGCCTTGCTGCTGGAAAATGGACTGGTCTATTCCAAACACGGATCGTTACTCGCGGCAGTCGGTCAGCATCTGGTCAGGCCGGGCATCATTCCGGCACAGCTTCATCGCAACTTGATCAATGCCTACAACGCCAGACTCATCGGAGATTACAAAACCGGCAGCCAATTCACTGCGCAAGATGCTGCGGCACGTATTGTAGAGGCTGAAGAATTCCTGACCGCTGCCGAAGAAGAACTTACTCCGCCACTCGCCTCCTAAACACACCTGCCATTACTCAACATAAATTTGAGCGCGC
>JAYSVR010000029.1:0-8540 GCA_043718445.1 Acidobacteriota bacterium
CTTTTGTGATGATTCGCGGACTAAAGTCCACACAACGGGTCACAGACTGAAGTCTGCGCCACGTCGAAAAGGCATACGCAACAGCGCCAACACATTTAACTTTTCTGCCTGCTGATATTCGGGAACGCCGACGGCTTCCGCTTCATCAGCAATGCGCCACGTGCCGAGCCAGCGATCCCAACACGTCAACATCGTGCCGTAATTCGTATTCCGTCGCGCCACGGCCTGCGCGTGATGCGCGTGATGCAACTGCGGCGTCATCAGCAACTGCCTCATCTGACGTTCAACCCGCACTGACAACGCCACATTCGCGTGTTGAAACTGCGCGGCCAGCAACACCAACGCCTCGAACAAAATCAAGCCTTCGAGCGAAATGCCCAACGCCAGCACGACGGCGAGCTTGAATCCGCCCGATAGCAAAACTTCGCCCGCGTGAAAGCGCGAAGCCGACGTTACGTCAAGATGCAAATCGCTATGATGCACCTGATGAAAGCGCCACAGCCACGGCAGTTCATGCATCGCGCGATGCTGCCAATAAATCGCGGCGTCGAGCAACACGAGTTCGACCAACAACCGCCAAGCAGCGTTAAACGGCTGCCACCACACCGCGTCAACCAGCGACGAACGAAACCACCAACACAGCCAGCACACCAGCGAACTCGCCAGCGCATTCATCAGCAACAAAGACAGATTGGCGCTCCAGCGCGTCTGCCAGCGGGCTAAAGTGCGATGACGCGGCGCGCGCCATTCCCACAGCAACAAGACCGCGAAGCCCAACACAAAGCCGAGCGTGCGATAAGTTTGAGTTTCGTTCCAATCCGTCATGGTTTTACCCGTTCTCTTGTTGCAACGCTGCGATCTCAGCTTCGCTTAACCCCGTAAGCCGCGCTATAAGTTCTAAAGGGAGATTTTCTTCCAGCGCTTTACGCACCACGTCTTTTGCTTTTTTCGCCTGCCCCCTGACATCGCCTTCAATAAGCGCCGCATCAATCACATTGATCGAATCGCGGTAATGCTTGAGGCTGTTTTCGTATTCACCCAATTCCTCGCGCGTAAAGTTGCTCACCTCCGCGATCTCCATCACTTTGCTGAAAACCTTTTCCTGCAACTTCGCCGGACGCTCGGTCAATCGAGGCAAATGCTTGAGCAGGTAAAGCCATTTATCGTAAGTCGTCACCAACTCGTCTTCGGTCTTCTGAAACTTTGGCATCTCGAGATAAATCAACAACAGCTTGTCGTAAAAAACCTGGTTGGCCTGATCTTTCAACTGAACGTAATGACAGAACTCCTTGCTGTCTTTGTCGTCAGCCATCACGAAATCGAGAATGCCGATCAAATAAACCGCAGAGAGTTGGTAATCCCAAGGGTTTTCTCCGCGCGGTGCCTGATCGCGTATCGGCCACGTCGCATAAAACAAACTGCGATCCTTGAAATAGATTTGTTTGGCTTTCTGCATCTCGACGATGAAATGTTCGCCGCTTGGACTAACGCAATAAATGTCGAACACCGCGCCACGATCATAGCGCGTATCGCCTATCGCTTCGGTGCGCGCGTAAGTCAGTTCCTTGACCTTATGTTGCGGCGGCAACAACTGATTGAGGAAATCAATCAGCAAGTCTTTATTCGGCTCACTGCCAAACAGCCGCTTGAAACCGAAATCGGTAAACGGATTGACGTATCTGCCCTTTGCCATCGTTTATTACTCCCGCGTAATCGTCTCATCCAGATTCAACATCACGCGCGCCACCATCGTCCACGCTGCGAGTTCAGACAAGTCGGCATCCAGCGGCAGCTTCGACGGATCGGGCGAAGATACATAAACCGCCGCGCCCGTGCGTCCTTTGAAAGCCGAACGCTGCGCCCACAGCAAATTCAACAACTGTTGCCGCTCGAATTGATCGGGCTGTCGGCCCGTACACAAACGATAGCCGTAAATAATTTTTGCCGTGTCATCTGCACCGCCGTCCTTCGACATTCGCAAAGCCAGCGCCTGAGCGAACTCAAGAAACGTCACGTCGTTGAGCGAAGTCAACGCTTGCAGCGGCGTATTCGACCGCGCACGACGAGTACACGAAAAGTCGCCGTTGGGCATGTCAAAGGTTTGCAAACTCGGATAAGGCACGTTGCGCTTCCAGAAAATATACATGCCGCGCCGATAACGGTCTTCGCCCATCGTCGTCGGCCAATCCATCGGGCGACCGTAACTCAGCGATAGCACGCCGTCGGGAATCGGCGGATATACGCTCGGCCCGCCAATCGTCGGCGCCAGCAAGCCGCTCGCCGCCAAGCCGATGTCGCGGATGATTTCAGATTCGACGCGCACGCGCGGCATACGCGCCAGCCAGCGATTGGTCGCATCGGCTTCCTGCGCTTTGGGCGACAGCTTCGACGATTGACGATACGTCGCCGACAACACGATCAAGCGATGAACGTGCTTCACATCCCAAGCCTTTGAGTGCGGAGTGCGGAGTGCGGAGTGCGGAGTCGCGGAACCGTCTCTGAATTCAGCCGCGAGCCAATCCAGCAAGTCTGAATGAGAAGAAGTTTCACAGCGCGTGCCGAGGTCTTCGGCTGTCGCAACTAAACCTGCGCCGAAATAGTGCTGCCAGATGCGATTGACGATGACGCGCGACGTGAGCGGATTGCGTTTGTCATTGATCCATTGCGCCAAGCCCAACCGATTGCGCGGCGCGTTCGCGGGAAACGGATGCAGAAACGCAGGCGTACCCGGTTCGAGCGCAGCCGTTTCGGGACGCTTCCAATCACCGCGACGGAACAAGTGCGTTTCACGCAGTGCTTCACGCGGCGCGAGCGCGAGCGTCGTCGGGCTATAAGCCCACGGTTTCAGTTCGTCGTTAATTGCCTGATTGTTCGCTGCCCATTCGCTGACCGTTGTGCGGAAGTGTTGAAAGATTGCTTGTTGTTGCGACGCGGTTCGTTGTGGCGCAGCGACATTCAACAACTGACGCACCGACGCAGGCACAGGGTCAGCTAACGGATTCGCCGCCATCGTCGTCGCAAGGCGGAAGCGCCCCACCAGCGGATGAATGCCGAAATTGATCGCGTCATTGTTTGGGTATTTTTGGACGATCTGAATCACGAGTTTTTCGTGGGCGGCGAGCGTGAGCGGTTCTTTGAGCGCCAATACGAGCTTGCGGTCTTGATGCCGCAGTGCGAGTTGCGTGTCGGTCGTCCACGCCGTATGCCACGTGCCATCAATCAGGTAACTCGCAGGCGCAGTCGAATTTTCAAAATCTGCCGTCACGCGCGCGAATTCGATTTTGCGCTTTTTCGTTGGGTCACCTTGATTGACGACCTCGGCAACGAACTCGTTGATCGCGGCTACGCCATCAGCTAAACGACGACCGGGGCCGTTGTGCGGCAGGCTGATGTCAGACATCACTTCGAGACGAAAACCGGTGATGGCTGGTTGCGCGGGCTGCGCCGTGACGACGTAAATGTTGTTGGTCGCCGCATCGCCGCGCGCGATAAACGAAGCGTCGTGCATCTTTTCAAACTTCACGCCAAAACTCGCCATCACCGTTTCAACCGGTAACGTCAGCCATTCGCCCGCCAACGGTTTGACGCTGGCTTCCCACGCGCTCATACGCTTTTGCCAGTCAGGATTTTTGCTTTGCAAGTCGGCTTCGAGCTTGGCAACGGCTTGTTCAATCTTGCGGCGTTGCGTTTGCGTCTTGGCATCGGGGACTTCGATCTCGGCCTCGGTGTCGCTGTTGAAGAAAGCGTAAAACCGATAGTACTCCTCGTGTTTGATCGGATCGAACTTATGCGTGTGGCATTGCGCGCACGCCACCGTGAGGCCGAGAAAGGCCTTGCCCGTAGCGTCTACGCGATCAATCAACTCTTCGACGCGGAACTGCTCAGGGTCAGTGCCGCCTTCTTCGTTGCGCATCGAATTGCGCAGGAAGCCCGTGGCGGCACGCTGCTCAAGCGTGGGGTTGGGCAACAAATCGCCCGCCAGTTGTTCGGTCGTGAATTGATCGAACGGCATGTTTTGATTGAAAGCGTTAATCACCCAATCACGATAAGGCCAGATCGAACGCGGACGATCTTTTTCGAATCCGTTTGAATCGGCATAACGCGCTGCGTCAAGCCACCAACGCCCCCAACGCTCGCCGTAATGCTTGCTGGCGAGCAAACGCTCAACCACCTTTTCATAAGCGCCTTCAGCATTGGACGACGTGTCATTCACGAACTCATCAATCTCTTTGAGCGAAGGCGGCAAGCCCGTCAAATCTAAACTCACGCGGCGAATCAACGTCTCGCGGTCAGCTTCTTTCGACGGCTGCAAGCCCTGCGCCGCTTGTTGCTTTGCGACAAAAGCGTCAACCGGCGTTTTCACCCAATCAGCGTCTTTGACCGCAGGCACTGCGGGACGCTGCGACGCGACGAAAGCCCAATGCTTAGGAATTTCAGATTGCGGAGTGCGGAGTGCGGATTCGCTTTCGGGCCACATCGCGCCTTCGTCAATCCATTGTTGAATGAGTTTGATTTGTTCGACTTTAAGCTGAGGCTTGCCGAGCGGCATGCTTTGTTCGTTGTTCGCGCCGATCAACCGATGAACCAGCCGCGAACCTTTGCCGTCACGCGGCTTGATGATGACGCCGCCCAATCCGCCTTGCATTGCCGACGCTTTCGCGTCGAGCCGCAATTGCGCCGAAGCCTTTTGCGCGCCGTGGCAGCCATAACAGTTCGCGGCAAAGATTGGTTGGATGTCGCGCGCGAAATCAATTTTGGCAGGCGTTTGCCACGCGCCGACATAACGCGGCACGGCGTAAGCAATAACTGCGGCGAGCATAAAAGCGGCGCAAAGAATTCGCTTGAGCATCTTGATGAACCTCTAACTTGTGCGAGTTAAACAAAAGGGATGAAAGTGCGAACGCTTTTTACCACAACTCTGGCTTGACCAAAACGACACCGGCTCGAAAACTCCGCACTCCGCACTCCGCACTCCGCACTCCGCACTCCGCACTCCGCACTCCGCACTCATCGGACTTCTTCTTCGGTAGGTTCGGCGATCTGGCAGTTCGTTTTGAAATTCAACAGCCGCGCGCTGATCGCATTCCCGCCAGTCTTCGCAATCATTTTCACCGGCGTATGCTGTTTGTTATCGGTGAGCCACATCGTCATCTTACCCTCGCGGCCAAAGAGTTGGTCTTTGCCGAACAGCTTCGGTTCGATGCGAATGGTTTTGATCTTGCCGCATTCGGTTTTGAGTTGTTCTTTTTTGCCGACCAAAATATCGAAACTGTAATTTTCGAAATCATCGCTGACCGGATAACGAATCAATTCGCCCTCTTTGAGCTTTTGCAATCGCACAAAAAAGAACGCCGACAACAAATCCAACATCGCGGGCTGACGCGGCAGGGCTTTAGTTTTGGCAGGCGCTTCGGGTTGATTCAAATTGTTGGAAAGATAGGTGACTTGTTCGCCGTCAAAGAGCGCCAATTGTCGCACGCGCTTTTTGCCTTCTTTGATTTCGCGCCAGTGCAAGCGCGCCGCGAAGTCTTCACGGTTGACCAGCGTGGCGTAACGATTATTCACATCGAATCCGATGATCGCCGTGATGATGCCTTTCGAGACGGCACTGGCGCGCAGCCGATAAAACTGGTCGGACGGTTGCGCGTTGAAAGGAATGTTGAGGTCTTTGAAGTCTTCGTTCCAGTTTTCAGCGTTGGCTTCGCTGACGAATTCAAAAGTGACTTCGCCGACTTTGGCGTTGAGCGGAAAGCGCGTGAACTTCAATTCGTAAGTGAGTTTCTCGCCGGGCTTGAACGGCAAGGTTTTGAAATTGCGCTGAATCGGAGCGAGCGGCAGGTTCGGCGCAGGTGATGAATTGACCTGTCTCGTAGCAACCGTATCTTGTTGCAACTGCCATTGTCCCTTGTCCATTTTCCCTTGCTGGCAGGGCAAAACCGCGAGCCTGTGTTCCTCTGCCAATAAGGGAAAATGAACAAGGGACAATGGCGTTGCGCGAATGTTTCGCCCCTGGCTTAACGCGCTCATCCCACCAAGGCACAACAGACATACATAAACTACGATTCGCTTCATACGGTTTACTTCCATGCTAGCCTCAACGCCCACAATCCCATCACCGCCAGCACGCCTATGAACGCGCGATATTCACGATGATGCAGGTATTGTGACCATTCAAACGCACGCGGCGCGCCGCTGAGGTGAGGCGTCAGGCGCGGAAAAAACAGCGGTACGTGTTGCGCCCATTCATCATAAGCCGCGCCGAACAGTTGTCGTATGTGTGCAACTTCGGCGCGCATCACCGGGCGATAAACCAGCAGGAACGCTCCCACCAAGGTCAGCGCCACCCAGGGTTTGTTACCGGCTACGGCAAAGCCCGCGACCATCACGAAGCTGCCGAAATAAAGCGGATTGCGCGTATGCGCATAAGGCCCGCTCGTCGCCAGTTCAGCGTTCTTGCGCAAGTGTCCCGAAGCCCAGCCACGCACGCTCGCGCCCAACAGCGCAATCGGAAACCCGAAGGCCAACGACCACCACGAAGGCCGCGCGCCCAATATCAATAGGACTGCCGTTAAAAATCCCAACGGCACACGCATCCGCTGAATCGTCGAACGACCATCCGCCACTTGTGCAATTTCTTCTGTCATAGGTTTTGTCCTGCTTGCGCCAACACAGGTAACTCTCGATTCCGCACTCCGCATTCCGCACTCCGCACTCGCTTTTGCACCGCCTCCCAAACCATCTCGACTGGCATTTTCATGCACGACGTATGGCTGCACGCGCGGCGATAGCAATCGGTGCGGCAATCCAGATCGAAGCGTTCGACGATCACATCGTCTGGCGCAAACGGCCCGTTGCGCCGCGCTGACGTAGGCCCGAACAGCGCCACAATCGGCGTTCCGGCAGCGGCGGCAATATGCATCGGCCCCGTATCACCGCCTATGAACAACTTGGCGTAACGCGCCACCGCCCACAGTTCTTTCAACGTCGCGTCGTACATTTCCGCCTTGCCGGATTTTGCTTGCGCGACGATCTCTTGCGCCATTGCTTCTTCGCCGGGGCCGTAAGTCACGAACGAGCGCATGCCATAAGCTTCCCACAAACGGTCTGCCACCGCCGCAAAGCCTGCGGTGTTCCATAACTTCGTCGGCCATCCGCCGCCGGGGTTGATGAGTGCAAAGCGTCCTTCGCAACTCATCAATTGCACCTTACCCAATAGATCCAACTTGTCAGACAAACCTATCGGGAACTCATACACATCACTGATGTCGCAATCCAACGCCGCCGCGAGTTGCAAATTCTTTTTGATGATGTGGCCGCTGTCGTTTACCTCAACCTGACGATCATAAAAGCGCGCGGCCTGCGGTTCGCGCAAGGCTTCCCTAGCAAATCCAATTTTCAATGGCGCACGCGCGCGGCTCGCCACGAAAGCCGATTTGAGCAAGCCTTGAAAATCCAACGTCACGTCGAACTCGCTCGCGCGCAAGCGATCAACCGCTTGCTTGATCGCACTCCACGTAGCCGGTCGCCAGAGCGATTTACGCCAGCCGCGCATATCCAATTCGATCAAGTCATCAAGCGCCGGATTGTCTTGCAACAGCTTGGCTCCGCCACCGCGTTCGACTGCCCACGCGATGTAAGCGTCAGGCAAGCCGCGCCGCAGCGCTGCCAGCGCGGGCAACGTGTGCACGATGTCACCGATGGCTCCGAGTTTTACGATCAGAATTCGCATGGTGAAGTTAATCGTTGGAAGAAACCACTTCCCACGCGGCACGGTCGCGCAACAACGTCGAAAGCAACATCGTGTGCAAACCGTGGCCGCTGCGGGTTGCGCGTACGTGACCGAGAATCGGCATCCCGCATAAGGCCAGGTCGCCGATGATGTCGAGCATCTTGTGGCGTACGAACTCATCCGCGAAGCGCAAGCCTTCGGGATTCATCACGCCGTCTTTGGTCAGCGCAATCGCATTCTCAAGCGAAGCGCCGCGTGACAAGCCGCTTTTGCGCAAGGCTTCGACCTGATCCACAAAACCGAAGGTGCGCGCCGGAGCAATCTCGCTGGCGTATTGTCCGTTGACGAAAGTGGCTTCGCGCGTTTGCACGCCAATCAAGGGATGCGCGAAATCAATCGTACAACTCAGGCGAAACTCGTTCGCGGGTTCGATAGACATGGCGCGTGGCGGCGTATGTTCCGGTTCACCGACTGCGATGTGTTTGAGTACGCGCAGGTAAGCGCGCGAGGCGGGCAATTCAACTCTGCCAGCAGCAGCCAGCAAATCAACCCATGGTTGGCTGCTGCCATCGAGGATGGGCACTTCGAGCGAGTCAACTTCGATAATTACGTTGTCTATGCCGCAACCGGCGAGGGCTGAAAGCAGATGTTCGACGGTGGCGATCATGACGCCCGAACGCATCAGCGTCGTCGCGTAACTCACGTGCGCGACGTATTCCGGCGCGGCGAGAATTTCGAAATCATTCAAATCGGTGCGGCGAAATAAATAGCCCGTATATTCCGCCGCCGGTTTGACCGTCACGGTCACGGG
>JAYSVR010000281.1:0-18198 GCA_043718445.1 Acidobacteriota bacterium
GATTGACATAGTTTTGCTCCTTTGTCTTTGAGACGGCAATGCCGTAACTCTCTGATAAATCAACAGTTATGTCAAAAAGGTTCTCGGATAGCCTCTTACTGCTGCCTTTTCATTTCGTCGCGGTCATACAAGGCGAGTTGAGAGAAGGACGACATGCTGCGGCACTGGAGTTGTTGAGGGGAAACAGCTTGAGTGTCGTGCCGAGAGGTACGGTCTTCATACGCTTATGGATGCTGACGCGGTTGCTTGCTTGTCTCATAGTGGTTTCGCTCTTTCTGCATCACGGATTGATGAGCCATTTGCGCCCTTCACCTTTTATGAATCTCTTTGAGAATTTGATCTTTGTACGCCTGATTCTTTATCACCTGCTGGGAGGAATATGCCTCTGGTGGTATTGCTATGCGCTAAATGAATTAACACGTGAATGCGTTGAGTGGGGGGAATTACGAACGCCCAAGCAAAAGCCTGCTTACCCGTGATGTATTCAAACTGAGATGTATTGCAAACTGAAGGAAAGGACTGTGAAGCGAAATTCCGTATGGCAACGTGTTCACGTTCGCCGCATTTTACCCATAATCCCCGCATGGCGAGAAAGTGATTGGCGCAATGGAGAGGCAAGAAGTAGAATCCGTCCCTCGTTTTGAAACCTTTAGACAAGTCATTGAATTGCGCGACCAACCTTGAGCCGCGACAGGAGGACTCAGATGATGAAACGAACGATTTCTTTAGTTAGCACCTTGACGTTGAGCCTGATGTTCGTGATGAGCATGAGTGCTTCGGCGCAATATCTGGTTTCGACCAAAGCCGGATTCGTGAATCGTGCCGACGGCAAGGTTTACATCCAACGCGTTGACAGCGAAGACGGCCAAGCCGGACGCGCTTCGCTCGGCACGCAAATGCGCGATGGCGACCGTTTGAAAACCGAAACCGATTCACGCGCTGAAATTTTGCTCAGTCCCGGTTCTTACCTGCGACTCGATCAAAACACCGAAGTCCGTGCGGTCAGCACCGAGTTCATGCAGATGACCTTCGAACTGATCAAGGGTTCGATGATTGTCGAAGTCGGCATTGACCCACAGCCCATCGGAGCCTTCGTGGCTTCGGCTCGGCAAGCCGTAACCAAAAAGACGCCGCTCGAAATCGTCACGCCGCAAGGCACTTTCTTTGCCGCCAAAGACACGCTCGTGCGCGTTGACACCAAAACCGCAGCGACCTGGATTGCCGTCCGTCAAGGCGAAATTCGTTTGGGTACGCGCGACTTGGTGGCCGCGAATAAAGCCGAGAAAGTGAAACGCGGCAAACTCGTGCGCCTGACCGGCAGCAACCAGCCCGAACTGGCAAAAGTAGACAAAGACCAAATTGATAACTTCGATTCGTGGAGCTTTGTGCGTGCCCAAACGCTCGTGCAAGCCAATCTTTCGTCGTTGCGTCAAAACACCACGCTGGCGCAGGGCGGTTGGTTTTATAACTCGTTCTTCGGTTGTTATTCGTTCGTACCTTATCGCGGCTATCTTGTGTCGCCTTACGGTTTCGGCTTCTTCCGCAACTATGCCGATTGCCTTTGGTACGATCCGTTCTTTGGCGGTTATCGCGGCTATGGTTACGGTTACAACGACGGTAATAATGGCGGCGGAGTCGTCACCACACCGAATGCTCCTCCGCGTGTTATCGCGGGCGTAGATCGTGAACCGATTCGTCGTGCGATTCCGGCAGAACGTTCGATCAATTTTGGCGACAACAGCAGTCGCGGAGATTTCGGACGTTCGAGTGACACTGGCTCGCGCGGCATTTCATCCAGTTCCAGTTCGTCCAGTTCGTCCAGCACGATTTCGGCTCCTGCGCCGACGCGCTCCGATAGCAGCAGCAGCGCTCCAATGCCAACGCGCGGTGGCAATAACAACTAACGCGCAATCAACAAAGCAAAAGGCGGAATCAAGTTCAGTAACTTGATTCCGCCTTTCTATTTTTGCGCCTTGGATTTATCCCCGAACGGCACGGCTTACTATTTTGCTGCCGGACTCGCCGCTACGGTTGGCGAAGCAACCGGTTTGCCTTCTTCTTTCCAACTATTGACGGCGAGCCGCGCGTTTGGTGGAGCGCCTTCCATCACGATGGTCAGCGGTACGATCAAATCTTTGATCTCGCCTTTTGCGTCCTGCATGCGGAAGAGACAATCCTGCCGAATCTTATCCGGCGCCTCTCCCTCGTTGTTGGTCGGCACCGTACTTGCCAACGCGACCTTGTCATTTTGCTGCGCGCCCAACAGGCTCGCCTGCAACGTAGTGTTTTCCGCCGTCAGCTTTTGTTGCGCTCCGGTCGAAAGCAATTGTTGGGCTTCGACCCATTTGCCTTCTTGCGCCAACGCGTTGAACTGCTGTGCGATTTGCCCGATTTGTTTCGTGTCTTGCAATGAAGCGGGCGGTGGCGGTGGTGGTGGCGGTTTGCGGTTATACGCCCATTGATAGGCTTTCCACGAACCGGCAAACATCAGAATGGCGGTTACCCAAAGAATCAGCGGCACGTATTTCCCGCGTTCATTGGCTTTTGCGTCAGCCATATTCGCGGTTACGTCGGTATCTTCAAAAACTGTTCTCACGTATTTCTTCCCAGCTCCTTGTTGCGACCGTCTTGTACAGGGGAGCCGTAAAGTAACGGACGCTCAAAATGCTGTCAAACTTATATCTGGCAAATGTTCTTTTCGACGCTTTTTCGGCGCACTTTCACATCTTGTATGTGCATGAGTAAACTGCGCGCTTACTTCCGAATTCAGAAATTTACGGACTTATCCATTTATGAATACTCAAACCACGCTTGGCATCATCGGCTTAGGTGTCGTCGGCACGGGCGTCGTTAACCTGTTACGCGATAACCCGCAATTCGCCATTCGCTCTATCGCCGTGCGCAATCTGAACAAACCGCGCGAAATTGATCTGTCGTCAGTTGAGCTGACTGATGATCCGTTCAAGCTCGCCGATGACCCCAACATCGAAGTCATCGTCGAAGTCGTAGGCGGCGTTGACCCAATGTATTCAGTCGTCAAGCGCGCGCTGGCTAACGGCAAACACATCGTCACTGCCAATAAAGAACTCATCGCTAAGCACGGTCCTGAACTTTTTGCGCTCGCCAACGAACACAATGCGACGATCTTTTTTGAAGCGGCAGTCGGCGGTGGCATTCCGTTGATCTCAACGCTGCAACGCGGCTTGCAAGCCAACCGCATCGCCCGCGTCGCCGGCATCATCAACGGCACGACCAATTACATCCTGACCAAGATGGAGCAGGAGAAGAAACCTTTCGCCGAAGCCCTCGCCGAAGCTCAGGCTGCGGGATTTGCCGAAGCCGATCCGACCAACGATATCGAAGGTTTTGACGTAGTTTATAAAATCGCCATTCTTTCTTCGCTCGCCTTTCAAGCGCCCGTCGAAGTCGGCCAGATTTACCGACAGGGCATCACGGCCATCAGCGATCTGGACATTCAACTCGCCAACGAATTCGGCTATCGCATCAAGATGATTGGCCTGGCGCAACCGGGCGAAGGCGACCAACTCGACGTACGCGCTCATCCGATGCTCGTGCCGCTGCATCATCCGCTCGCAGGCGTCGAAGGCGTCAACAACGCGATTTTTATCAATGGCAGCGCGGTCGGCGAGATCATGCTGTTCGGCCCCGGCGCAGGACGTTATCCCACGGCCAGCGCCGTTGTCGGCGACGTGATGACCTTATCGAACGCACTCAAACATCCTGATTTTGCGCGCTACTTTCAACTGCCGATTCGCTCAGAAGCCGCGCCGGTTTATCCGATTGCCGAAACGACGAACGGCTATTACATCCGCCTCGAAACCCACGACTCGCCCGGCGTCATCGGCAACCTCGGACAAGCCTTCGGCCAGCACGGCGTCAGCTTGCACAGCTTCACGCAAAAAGGCGTCACGGCGGATGGCACGGCGACGATTGTTTTGGTGACGCACAGCGTAAGAGAGCAGCAACTGCAAGACGCGCTGCGTGACATCACGGCGCAAACGACGACCAAACAGATTGCGGTGGTGTTGCGGGTGTTGAATTAAATAGCAAGGCGCGCAACCGCCACCGGCGGATAGCTGAATTTCCGCGGTCGCGGTTGCGCGCCCGTTACGAGGTGAGGCGTAAGGGAACGTTATTGCAGCGGCGTGACGCTCTGGCATTGTTCCGGCAGCGGTTCGATCTTGATGCGCGCGCCGCGAATGGTGGCACAGCGACTGAAGATCAAATTGCCAGCGGCATCCCGCGCTTCGCCGTTTGAGACGCCGACGTATTCGTCTTTTCCCGTGACCGTTAGCCTGACGCGCACCGTGACAATGCCAGCAAAATTTCCCATGGCATCGAAGAGGTCTTCCTTATGGATGACGGCAAAATTATTACCGCCGAGATGCGCCCAGACGAGGTGTTGTTTGCTGAACGCGCGGGTACGGTCTGATCCCGTACCCGCGCCGCCGCGAGCATAAGTCGAGTAAGCGTGAAAGGACGGCGGTTGCGGCACGCCGGGCGGCACGGCTGGGGTGATGATGACATCCCACGAACCTTCCAACTGCTGCGACTGTGCTTCCCTGATACGCTCGAGCGTGTCGAGAATGCCTCCGCCTGGCGCGGCGGTCTGGCGTTCAGCTTGCTCGACAGTGGTTTCCACGGTTTGTGCCGGCGTGTTGGTGGCGGAACCGGCGGCGAGCAGCACGGCGCAGAGCAAGGCTAAAACGAATCTGTTTGCGATCATGATTAATCTCCTTGGGTTGCTGAATTGATTGAGTGAGAAGCGAACTCATTTCGCTCCTCGGCTGCACATGCGGGAAGCGGAGCGAAACCCGGTAACCACGGCTGAATTATTTTTTGGGGTTATCGTTGGCTGGCTACCTGCCGTGGATGCGACTAGGATGACGGCGCTAACTTCCCCCCAATTCACCGGACATCGCAAACCTTATGCCGACCCCGGAAACACACGAAGTCACAGCACTATTGCTGGCCTGGAGCGCGGGCGATCAGGCGGCGCTCGACCGGCTGATGCCGCTGGTCTATGACGAATTGCGGCGGCTGGCGCGCAGCTATATGCGGCAGGAACGCGCGGGGCATACGCTGCAAACGACGGCGCTGATTCACGAGGCTTATCTGCGGCTGATCAACGCCGACGAAGTGCGGCTCGAAAATCGCACGCATTTCTTTGCCGTAGCGGCGCGGCTGATGCGGCAAATTTTGGTGGATTTCGCGCGCGCGCGTGGCTACCAGAAACGCGGCGGCGGCGCGCAACAGGTTTCGCTCGACGACGCGCTGATGATTGGGCAGCCGCGCGATGAAGAGTTGCTCGCGCTGGACGAGGCACTCAACGCGCTGGCGCAAACTGATGAACGCAAGAGCCGCGTAATCGAGTTGCGCTTCTTCGGCGGCTTGACCGAAGCCGAAACCGCTGAGGCGCTGAACGTTTCGCCCGAAACCGTCCGACGCGATTGGCGGTTGGCGAAATCATGGCTGCAATTGTGGTTGAGTGGAGCGAATCTGGATGAAGCCTGAACGCTGGGCAAAAATCGAACAGCTTTATCACGCCGCGCTCGAACGCAATTCGTCAGCGCGCGCGGCCTTTCTCGCCGAAGCCTGCGCGGACGATGCGCCGTTGCATCGCCAAGTCACGGCCTTGCTCGAACAGGACGATCCCGCCTTTATCAATACGCCTGCGCTGAACCTGGCTGCTCAGGCGCTGGCTGCCGAAGCCGTGGGAATGGATGAAGCCTCTACGCGGCACTTCGTCGCGCAACAACTTGGCGCTTATCAATTGCTTGCCCCGCTCGGACGCGGCGGCATGGGCGAAGTCTTTCTGGCTTTCGATGCGCGGCTGCAACGCAAGGTCGCCATCAAATTGCTGCCCGCCGAATTCACGGCGGATGCCGAGCGCGTGCGGCGTTTCGCGCAAGAAGCGCGCGCGGCCTCGGCGCTCAATCATCCGAACATCATCACCATTCACGAGATTGGCGAAGCGATCAGCGAGACCGAAACCACGCATTACCTCGTGACCGAGTTGGTCGAAGGCGAAACGCTGCGCCAGCAAATGACCAACGCGGCGCAACAGCGGCTGACGGTGACGGCTGCGCTTGAGGTCGCCGTACAAATCGCCGCCGCGCTGGTCGCCGCGCACGAAGCCGGTATCATTCACCGCGACATCAAACCCGAAAACGTGATGGTGCGGCACGACCGTCTGGTCAAGGTGCTGGATTTCGGCCTCGCCAAGCTCATCGAAGTGCGGAATGCGGAGTGCGGAGTGCGGAATGATGAAGCTACGGCACGGCTGCATTCGGCTTCTGACACTCCGCACTCCACCGCGCTGGGCGTGGTGATGGGTACGCCGCGTTATATGTCGCCCGAACAGGCGCGCGGCGAGCGCGTGGATAGCCGCAGCGATCTGTTCAGTCTGGGCGTGGTGCTTTACGAGATGGTTGCCGGTCGCGCGCCGTTCGTGGGCAAAACGACGAGCGAGATGATCGCTGCGATTTTGCGTGATGAACCAGCCTCGCTCGTTGAAATCGCGCCGCCCGAACTGGAACGCATCGTCCACCGCGCGCTCAGCAAAGACCGCGCCGAGCGTTATCAAACGGCCACGGCTTTGCTCGACGATCTCAATCAACTGAAAGAGCAACTGCTGGCGGAAAAGTTCGTAGCCCCGCCTTCAAGCGGAAGCTCCCGCGCACGCAATCTTCCGACTGAAGGCGAGGCTACGAACAAACGCCGCTGGCGCGGCACGCTCGTCGGCGTCGGCGTGCTTGCCATCATTGTCTTACTGGCCGCGTGGTTTTACTTTCAGCGCGCACCTGTGCTGGCTAACAAAGACACGATCCTGCTGGCTGATTTCGAGAACAAAACCGGGGAAGACGTCTTTGACACGACGCTCAAACAAGGACTGGCGACGCAGTTGGAACAGTCGCGCTTCCTCAATGTTTTTCCTGAAGCGCGCGTGCGGCAAACGCTGCGACAGATGGAACACGCCGCCGATACGCGCGTCACGGCGGAACTGGCTCAGGAGATTTGCGAACGGCAAAACCTGAAAGCCTTCATTGTCGGTTCGCTGGCTCCGCTCGGCAGCCATTACGTGATTACGCTCGCCGCGCTGCGAGGCCAGAGCAGCGAAGAGTTGACGCGCGCGCAGTCCACCGCCACCAGCAAGGAGCAGGTGTTGCAGGCGCTCACCGCCGCAGCGGCGCAGTTGCGCGCCCAATTGGGAGAAAGCCTGAATTCGATTCAGCAATCCGACCAGCCGCTGGAACAAGCCACGACGGCAAACTTGCAAGCCTTGAAAGCTTATTCGGAATCTTTGGCTCGGTTATATGTGGGCCGCTTCGTCGAAGCGCTCCCCTTCGCCCGGCGCGCCATCGAGCTTGACCCGCAGTTCGCCTCAGCTTATGACCAATTAAAAGTCATCTGCTTTGCCACCGAACAGCCAGAAACGGCGGCAGAATATGTAGCAAAAAGTTTTCGGCTCAGTGAAGAAAGGGCGATCCGATTGAAGGGATCGGTCAGCGAATCTGAGCGGCTTGACAGCGCTGCCTGGTATCATTTTCTGGTCACCGGCAATCAGAGCAAGCAGCTTGAATACTTGCTGCTGGGCCGACAATTGGCCCCGCGCTTCGCGCCGGCACACAACGGCCTGGGGCTTTACTATAATTTCCTCGGACAATCAGAGCAGGCGCTCGCCCCGCTCAACGAAGCCATTCGTCTCAATCCCAATTTCGCCGCGCCTTACAGGTTGTTGGCGCGGGCGCTTATCCGCCTCAATCGTTTTGCCGAAGCCAAACACACGCTCACGCAGGCGCTGCAATTGAAGCTCGAATTCACCGAGTATCACACGCAACTCTATCAACTCGCCTTCATCGGCGGTGACGCAGTGAGGATGCAACAGCAGCTTGATTGGGCGCAGGGCAAGCCGGATGAATACGTCGCGCTCGACTGGCAAACCGGCGTGGCGGCCTTCGCCGGGCAATGGCGGCAGACGCAAGACTTCTCACGCCGCGCGATTGACCTGGCCGCGCGCGGCGACAATCGGGAATTGGCCGCGCGTTACGCCACTGAACAAGCCTTGCGGAGCGCGGTGTTGGGAAATTGTCAGACGAGCAAGACCAGCGCCGCGCAAGGGCTGACGTTCGGACGCGGACGCCTGCCACTCGCGCGTGCTGCGCTGGCATTGGCGCTGTGCGGCGCATCATCGCAAGCGCAATCGTTCGCGGACGAACTCGCCCAACGTTTCCCGGAAGACACTGTGAGCCAGAGCATCTGGTTGCCCGCCATTCGTGCGGCGTTGAGCCTGCAACAAGGCAAGGCGGCGCAAGCCATCGAGCAATTGCAAGCGACCTCACGTTACGAAGCCGCTGCCGAGTTCTGGCCGCAGTATCTGCGCGGGCAGGCTTACTTACAGTTGAAGCAAGGTGCGGCGGCAGCGGCAGAGTTTCAACAGATACTCGACCATCGCGGATACGCGCCGCTCTCGCCGTTGTATCCGCTCGCGCAACTTGGACTCGCGCGCGCGGCGGCCCTCACAGGCGACACGGCGCGGAGTCGTAAGAGTTACGGAAATTTTCTGGCGGTGTGGCAAGAGGCTGATGTTGAGCTACCGATTTTGCGAGCGGCCCGGAAAGAGTTTGAAAAGTGAGCCGTTCAAACCGTGCGCCGCCATGATTGCTTGTTTCCATAAGTCAACGAGCGCCAAAGCCATTCCGCCGGGCCAAATTGAAAGTGTCGCAACCACCAATGACTCACAGCGAGTTGTCCCGCAAACACTACGAGACCGAGCAAGGCCGCAACCGCCGAACCGACTTGGCCGAACAAGCCCAAGCCAAAGCCATAAAAAATCAAACTGAAGATCACTGATTGCATCAGGTAATTGCTCAACGCCATCTGTCCTCCCGCCGCCAACAATCGCGCCAGCAGTCCGGGCTTTTTTGTATTCAGCCACAGCCACAACCCTGCGCCGTAACCCAATGCCAGCAGTAACGACGCAAACGGAGACAGCCAGTCCAGCATCCCCTGCGGCGCTGGCTCCAACTCTTGCGCGCGGATTTGCAGCGCCGTCAACAATGCGCCGAGGCTGCCTGCTACGATGAACACAAGGCGCAAGAGCTTGCCGTGTTGCGCCGCCAGCAAGCCCGCGCGCCAGCACGCCACGCCGAGCAGCATCAACCCGAACGTGCGCGGCAACGAACCCAAGAGCAACGGCGCAATGAAGCGCCAGCTTTCATGCCAGCGCAGCGCCAGAATCTCAGTCCAACTGCCGTGCGCATAAACCTGTGTGGCGAGCGCCACGTGTGCTTGCATCGCCTCCGCCGCCGGAAACAACCAACCAAACAAGGGCACGTAAGCCGCCAGCACGATTACGCCCAAGCCTAGTATTGCCAGCACGCGCGTTGGGCATTTAACCACCGGAACCAATAGCAATCCGCACACGGCGTAAAGTGTCAGGATGTCGCCATTCCAAATCAACAGCATGTGGCCGAGGCCGATGGCGAGCAGCACGCCAAAGCGCCGCAACAAAAAGCCTGTGACATTCGCTGCCGCGCGTTCGGTTTGAATGCCAACGCCAACGCCAAACAAAAACGAGAAGAGCGTGAAGGCTTTGAACTCGAACACTCCGGCCACAACGATGTCGGTCACATAGTTGAGCCCGCCCGCGTGCGTGTGCGGCGTCAGCATCTGTTGAAACAGCGAGACGCGAAAGCCTACTTCCAGATTGACCAGCAAGACGCCGAACAAAGCTGCGCCGCGCAACGCGTCAAGCGCCACGAGGCGTTCCGTCAGCGGTTGCATGCGGTCGGCTGTGTTCATCACATCAGACGCAAGGCCAGATACGGAACCAGATTGAAAAGCACGATGCCGAGTTTATAAACGATGATTCCCGCCAGACTGATGGCGTCGAGTTGTTCGGCGGTGATGCGAAACATACGGCTGGCCGCGCGATACCACCATTCGTGCGGCAGCAGGTAAAGCAGCGCCCATAACCACAGCATCGCAAAGTTGATAATCGTGCAATACAAAAGCATGTCGCGTATTTGTTCGATGTTCATCAAGGATTCCTCTCATTCTTGCGTGCGGCACTGGCGGCGTTGTCACGCTTTGTCAGACAACCTTACAATGCGCCCGCTTCGTCCTGCCTCACGTTGTAGCGGATGATAAGCGTGCAAGCGTGAGGAAGTCCTCTGCCGCGTCTGGTTTTTGGCTAGGGAAATTCTCGGCAACCTCTCGGTACGGCTTATGGAAAAGAAATTAAAAGGTTTATACGAATTCGGCGACTTCCGGCTGGATGCTGAAGAACGTTTGCTGCTGCGCGTGGGCGAGGTGGTTCCGCTCCCGCCCAAAGCCTTTGACCTGTTGCTGGCGTTGGTTGAGCAGCCCGGCCATTTGCTCGAAAAAGAGGTTTTGCTTAAGAGGGTCTGGCCCGACACCTTTGTCGAAGAAAACAATTTGGCCGACAACATCTCGCGGCTGCGCAAGACGCTCGGCGAGGGCGAACACGGGCTGAAGTTCATCGAGACCGTCCCCCGGCGCGGCTACCGCTTCGTCGCCGAGGTAAAAGAGGCGAGTGAAGCAGATGCTGCTAATTCTGCTGAATTGACTGCCGTGCCTTTGTCGGAACGAAACGCGCTGCGGTTGCCGCTGCGTCAACGCCCTGAAATCCTGCTGATTGCGTTCGGCTTTCTGGGGTTGGTGTTGTTCAGCCTCGGACTTTACCTGCGCTTCAAACCAGCGCCGCGCGCCGAAGTCGAGCAGCTCGAATTCAAAGGCAACTTCTTCGTAGGTCGTTGGACGGAAGATGAAATCAGGCAAGGCATCGAATACTACAATCAGGCCATCGCTTTGAATCCGAACTCTGCTTCTGCTTATGAAGGGCTGGCGAGCGCCTGGAATTTCCTTACGGACTTGCACGTCTCTCCGCGCGAAGCCATGCCGAAAGCAAAGGCCGCCGTGGTGAACGCCTTGCAGCGCGATGAGAAATCTGCGGCTGCGCACGTGACAATGGGCGTCGTCAAGATGCAATACGAATGGGATGGGGCGGGTGCGGAGCAGGAATTTCAGCGTGCCCTAGCGCTCGAGCCTGAGTATGCGCCCGCGCATCAGCTTTATGGCTGGTACTTGATCGCGCAGGGGCGCTTTCCCGAAGCGCAGGCCGAAATGAAACAGGCGCTGGGAACTGACCCGCTCAACGATTTCGGATTGTGGGGGCTGGGTGATTCGTTTTATTTCGCGCGCCAGTATGACCAGGCCATCGAACAATATCGGCGCGCCGTTAGCGTAGCGCCGAAAATGTACTGGTCGCG
Source organism: Acidobacteriota bacterium (assembly GCA_043718445.1). GTDB lineage: Bacteria > Acidobacteriota > Blastocatellia > RBC074 > RBC074 > JACPYM01. The sequence continues at coordinate 11,316 of JAYSVR010000281.1, forward strand.
CTTGATGCTCGGCTGCGCGTATGTACAACAGAACAAGTTCAGCGAAGCTCTCATCGAATTGCAGCAAGCGCGCCGCTTGAACGACAGCCCGCAGCCGCTGGCCGCGCTTGGTCACGCTTATGCCGCAGCGGGCCAACGCGCCGAGGCGCAAACAGTGCTGGCCGAATTGCAAACGCTGGCCCAACGCAAGTACGTCTCGCCTTACGATGTCGCGACGATTTACGCTGGGTTGGGCGATAAAGAACAGGCGTTCGCTTATCTCGAAAAAGCATACGCAGACCGCTGCGGTTGGCTGGCGTGGTGGTTAAAAGTTGATCCGAAATTCGACAGTCTGCGCCCGGATGAGCGCTTCACCGCTTTGCTGCGGCGCGTAACGCAGATGCACTGATCTCGTTACTCAACCGCCGGATAACCGATCAAATACGTCACGGGCGCGCGCAAGCCTTGCGCCGCCGTTTCGCCCACTTCCCATTCATAGCCACTGCCCGACAACTCTTCGGTGAACGCCGTCAGTTCCGCGACGGTGTAGCTGCGCAAAACCGAAACGACGCCGTCAAAGATGACTACGAACGGGACGACGGGCAGCAGGTAAGTCCACAGCAAGCGCGACCAACGAAACGGCCTGATGAACGGCGTGAGCAGCCAGACCAGCAACGGCGTGAACAGCATTCCCACGATGGCGCTGGGCCGCCGCTGCGTACCCTCGAAGATACCGATGCCGCTGCGGCTCACTACCGCATCGCGCAAAAGCGCCCGCGCTTCGTTCGGTTGGAAGTGATGAAACGAAGTGAAGAGCGTGCGAAAGCCGGTGAGTTCAGGCGGGACGCGCAAGGCATTGACCGACGCAGGGTAGTTTTTGATTCTATCGGAAGTGAGACGCTCGCCTGTGGCTACGTTGCGATGCAAGTCCGTGAGGTAAATTTCCAGCGCGGGGTGGCGCGCGGCAAGCGTCGGTTCCAGCCGCAGCCAAGGGCCGCCACCGCCTGAACAAAGATCAACGATGCGCGTCGCTCCGGTGTGCGCGAGCGCATCGCCGAGCCGTTCTGCGATGGGTTCGTAAGCGTTCGCGGCGTTGATGACGTGTTGCAGGTAATCGGTGGCGCAATCACGAATGACGGCGGGACACCAAGCCTGCTCGTGAATCTCGATCAAGTGGAAGCGTCGCATGATTAGGTTGTGGCACAAGATGGCATCTTGTGCCACATAGCCGGATTACGGTTTTGTTGCCAGTTGCTGCTTCGCCTCAGCAATCAAGCGTTCCAGCGATTGCTGCAAATCCTTATTCAGTTCTAGGCAGCGGTCGAAATCCCGTTGTGCTTCGTGCGCGCGGCCTTCCAGCAAGCGCACAAGGCCGCGTTGGGCGTAAGCATCAGCCAGTTGCGGCTGCAACTCAATGGCTTGCGTGAGGTCGGTTTCAGCCCGCGCCCAATCACCTTTGGTTTTCCCGAGCAAGCCGCGATTGAACCAACTGCTGGATAAGCGAGGATTGATCTCGATAGATTTATTGTAATCGGCCAGCGCGCCGTTCAGTTCGCCCTTCAAGAATCGCGCCGCACCGCGATCAGACCAGCCTTTAGCGGAACCAGGATTGAGCTTAAGTTCCTGTGTGTGGTCGCTGATGGCTCCCTCCGTGTCGCCCTTGAGCAGCCGCACTACGCCACGACTGCCCCAGGTATCCGCGCGGCGTGGATTGAGCTTCAGCGATTGATTGAAATCGGTGAGCGCCCCGTCCAGGTCTCCTTTTTCGCGCCGCGCCATGCCGCGGTTAGCCCAGGCTTCGGCGAGTTTCGGATTGAGTTCGAGGGCTTTGTTGCTGTCATCAAGCGCGCCGTTGTAATCACCTAACAGATACCGCACGCCGCCCCGATCCACATACGCCTCAACCATGCGCGGATCGAGCCTGATGGCGCGGTCGAAATCGGCCAGCGATTCCTTCAGTTTGTCTAACCGACAGCGCACGGTGGCGCGGTTGTAATAAGCCCCGGCCTGGCTTGGGTCAGTGGCGATAGCAAGCGTGAAATCGCTTTCAGCTTTGAGATATTCGCCTTTGGCGTACCACTCTCTGCCGCGTTCGATGTAAGAAGACGACGTGGCGGCGCGCAGGTTTTGGGACTGTGCTTCGCTGCGCACACACGGCAGGAATAGAAAAACAAATGTGACGATCAGGAAATGGGATTGCTTCATGGTTACTCCTTCGGGGTTGCTCCTTCGGGCTGCGTAAATGAACTCGGCAAGAGCGGCAGCGCGTCATTGCTGCGCGCCGCTGCCCCGCCTAAGATGAGCCGTTACCAAATGCATTTTTAGACAGGCTCACTGTGGCGGCGGACGATAGGCGCACGCGGGTTGCGAAGTCCTCTGCTGCGGCTCGTTTCTGGCTCGCAAAATTCTCGTAGCTTTCTCGTAACGGCTCGCAACGGCTTATGGAACAGCAAGCAAAGCAATTATATGAATTCGGTCCCTTCCGGTTGGACGTGGCCGAGCGGCTCTTGCTGCGCGCGGGCGAGGCTGTTCCGCTGACGCCGAAGTCTTTTGACCTGCTGCTAGCGCTCATCGCCCAACCCGGCCATCTGCTCGAAAAAGATGTTCTGCTCAAGACGGTCTGGCCTGACAGCTTCGTGGAAGAGAACAATCTGGCCGACAACATTTCAAAGCTGCGCAAGGCGCTGGGCGAAGGCGAGCATGGCGTGAAGTTCATCGAGACCGTGCCCCGGCGCGGCTATCGCTTCGTGGCCGAGGTGCGCGTGTGCAATGGAGCGAGTGCCGCGCCTGCCGTCGCTTTGCGGCAATTCGAGAATACGGAAAGTGTCGCCACTGACCATGACACCGCCGTGCCTGCGCCTCTGCCGGTTGAACAAGTCGCCGTGTCAAAACAGCGGGGGCGGCGGGGTCTGTGGTGGATGGCCTGTCTCTATACGCTGTTGCTCGTGAACATCGGCGTACACACCTGGGCGGGGCTGCGCTTCAGCCGCAGCTTTGGCTCCGGCGTAGTGCTCAAAGACGAAGGCCGGCTGGAAGCCGCCGTGCGCCTCGTGAACCCGGACGGCCCGGCGGCGGCGCTGCGACCCGGCGACGAAATCGTGACGCTAAACAGCCAGCCCTTCGATAAAAAACAGTTCTTTCGATTCTTCGCGCAAACCAGCACAGGGACGGACTACGCCGTCGTCGTCCGGCGTGACGGGCAGTTGCGCGAATTCACGTTGCGCACCGGCACAGCCTCACTGGTCGGGCTGGCAGGTGCGCTCATCAACACACTGGCGCTGCCGCTCGCCTGCCTGTTGCTGGGGTTTGCCGTGCTGCTGCTCAAACCGAATAACAAGCAGGCGCTGTTGCTGGCGCTGGCGTGCGGCGCGGTTTATCTGGATAACGGGTTGTCGTTGGAAGGGCTGCCGGTGTGGTTGCTGGCGCTGACCGTGGCGGCGCGCATGTTCTGTGCGTTGCTCGGCTGCTTTTCGCTGCACTTGTTTTTGTTCTTTCCTGAGACCTCGCCGTTGGCGCGGCGCTTCCCGTGGCTGGAGTATGCGATTTACCTGCCGGCCTTGTTGATTCTGCCCGTGATGGCGCGCCGCACAATTGATTTGCGCGGCGGGACAATGCTGGGCGCTGACTTGCTGGCGACTTCCGCAACCTTCAGGGTGATCATTTACTTGGCGATTGCCTACGGCGCGGCGCTCATCCTGCTGGCGCTTTATAACTACCGCCAGTCTGGCGCGCTCGCGCGCCGTAAGATGCACATCGTGCTGGGCAGCATCATCGCGGGAGCTACACCGCTCATCGTCTCAAGTCTGGCGATGGTGCTTTGGCAGGAAATGCTGCCCGGCGCTGCGCTGACCTTCAATCAATTTTTCTGGCTGGTCATCGGATTGGTGCTGGCATTGCTGCTGCCGCCCTTTGCCATCGCTTACGCCATCGTGCGTCATCAGGTGATTCCCGTCAGCCTCATCCTACGCCGCAGTTTGCAATACCTGCTGGCGAAAAATGCGCTGCGGCTGTTGCTGGCATTGCCGCTGGCCGGATTGGCGCTGAGCCTTTATGCGCAGCGCCACCGCACGCTCGCTGATTTGCTCTTCCGCAATTCGTTTTGGTTTTACGCCTCGTTGCTCGCCGCCGTCGCGCTCGGACTGGCTTACCGCTACAACCTGCGCGACTGGCTTGACCGCCGTTTCTTCCGCGAGGCTTATCAACAGGACAAGGTGCTGCGTGAATTGATCGAAGAAGTGCGCGAGTGCGCTTCGTTCACGGAGATGGCGCGGCTGGTGAGCCGGAAAATAGACGCCGCGCTCCACCCCGAACGGCTTTTTCTTTTTTACCGTGAAGCAGGACGGCGCGAGCTTTCCTTGAGCTATGCGTCTGAAGAGACTGACCACGAATTGCGCCTGCCCGCCGAGTTCGAGTTGTTGCGCTGGCTGGAATATCAAGGCAGCGCGCAGCCGTTCCCTTTTCCGGCGCGTATGCAATTGCCGCCGAACGAAAAGCAGTGGCTGGCGCAGTTGGGCGCGCGCCTGCTCGTGCCGTTGAGCGGCACGGACAATCGGCTGCAAGGGCTGCTCGTGCTGGGGCCGAAGAAATCTGAAATCCCTTACAGCGGCAGAGATCGGCAATTGCTCGAAATGCTGGCTGACCAACTCGCGTTGATTTACGAGCACGCGCAACTCAAGGAGCGCGTCGCCCAAGACCACCGTGTTCAACGCGAAATCCAACCCGAAGCCTGGGCGCGCGGCGAAGAACGGCAGAGCGACTTGTTGAAAGGGCGGTGAGTAGATGAACCAAACCCAACCCCACATCGTCATCATCGGCGCAGGCTTTGGCGGACTCACCTGCGCGCAAGCCTTGCGCCACGCGCCCGTGCGCATCACGCTCGTAGACCGCACCAATCATCACCTCTTTCAACCGCTGCTTTATCAAGTGGCAATGGCCGGACTCTCACCCGCTGACATTGCTTCGCCCATTCGCTCAATCTTACGCAAACAATCGAACGTAACTGTGTTGCTTGATGAAGCCACGCGCATTGATTACGACCGGCAAGTTGTGCATCTGACCGAAGACGAGTTGCCTTACGATTATCTGGTGCTGGCGACCGGTGGACGCACGAGTTATTTCGGCCACGACGAGTGGGAGCCGTTCGCGCCCGGTTTGAAAAGCCTTGATGACGCGGTCGAAATTCGTCGCCGCGTATTGCTCGCCTTTGAAGCCGCTGAAAAAGAAAAGGACGAAGAACGTTCGCGCGCGCTGATGACCTTTGTTGTGGTAGGCGGTGGCCCAACTGGCGTAGAGCTTGCGGGTTCCATCGGCGAACTCACGCGGCGCGTGTTGGCGCGCGACTTCCGCACGATCTACCCCGAATTCGCGCGCATCCTCTTGCTCGAAGGCGGCGCGCGCATTCTGCCTTCGTTTGCCGAAGACCTTTCCGCCAGCGCCGAACGCCAGCTTGCGAGTCTCGGCGTGCAGGTTCGCAAAAACGCCAAAGTCAGGAACATTGACGCGACCGGCGTTTATCTCGATGACGTGAAGATCCCTGCGGCTACTGTCATCTGGGCAGCGGGCGTGAGCGCGACGGCTTTCACGCAACAACTCAAAGCGCCGCTTGATCGTGGCGGACGGGTTCACATTCAGCCTGACCTGACGTTGCCCGCGCGCCAGAACGTATTTGCCATCGGCGACATGACGCATCTCGAACAAGACGGCCAACCGTTGCCCGGCGTCAGTCCCGTCGCCATGCAAATGGGGCAAGCCGTCGCGCGCAACATTCAAAACGCGCTGGCAGGCAAGGCTCACGAAACGTTTCGTTATGTAGATAAAGGCAGCATGGCTACGATTGGCCGCCACGCAGCGATTGCCGATGTCGCGGGCTTGAAGCTCAGTGGCTTGCCCGCGTGGCTCGCGTGGCTGGGCTTGCACTTGTTCTTCTTGATCGGCTTTCGCAATCGGCTGTCGGCGCTCTTTAACTGGTCGTGGATGTATTTCACCTATCAACGCGGCGCACGACTGATTACGGGGCGCGCCAAGCCTTAATCAGACGCAGCATACGGGGCAGACTAACGGCGGATTCTTGGCAGTTCCAACGTAGGGTATCGCTGCGTGAAATGAATAGTGTCGTACGAGTATGATGAAATTATTTTTCTTTCCCCGTTTAGCTCTTGACAGCATCTGCTCGCAGGCGTAGCTTGCGCGCCGTGGATATATTCCTAGCAAGTTCCACAAACAAACAATTAAATTAACTCGGCAGCCTTGTTGCCAACTTATCCGGCTGCTTTAACCGATAGCTTTTAACTCGGTTATTTCTGCTCGCCTGCGTTATTTCGGGTGAGTAACATAAAATTGCAGCAAGCCAGCGCAAAGCCTGCGCCGTCAGGGGAGTTTTTCGCCATGTCTAAGCGTCGTCCGTCCGTGAGTTTCGTTCGTGAGCTAGCCTGTTTCTTACTCTCGACCATGTTAATTGCCGCGCCTGCGCTGGCCTTGCCGGTTAAACCTCGCACCACTGCTTCGCCACTAGCGGTATTTAGCCTTAAGTAACTTGCGTGCCTCGCTTTGCACCTGGATGCCGAGCCTGTTTATGTCGCCTTATGCGATGGGCGCGCTGTTACAAACGGGCACGACGCCGAATCTGGATACCTTGCGCGGCACGACACCGCAGGCTCCGAATCTTTACACGCAAGGGAGCTTACCGCCCGCGAGTTATCTCGACCCTATTTCCGTAAATCCGCCTGATTTGAGTAATGCGGCGTTCTATTTCACCCAACTAACGCAACCCAATAATCCCAGCGGGCCGATTGGCGCGCTACCCATGCAAATTGAGTGTGTCCCACCAAACTAATGGCAACTAATGGCAAATCCTGATAACCCGAAGTATCTCAGCGATTTGCCCGGATTTAAAGACGGCGGCGTT
>JAYSVR010000282.1:0-18163 GCA_043718445.1 Acidobacteriota bacterium
ACGCTACGCTGATGTGTTGATCGCCGCACAAGCCATTGCGGGCCATCACATTCTCGTCACCCGCAACACCGCTGACTTCCGCGACCTCTTGCCCGCGCAACAATTACAAAACTGGATTGACGAAAAAATCTTATGAGTCGCAGACACCAAATCAGCGTCGCCACCGCCGTCATTGACCTCGAATCCGTCCTCGCCGAATTGCGCCGCGCACCCGAAGGTCTGTCGGCGCAAGACCTCGGCGATTTGCTCGAACTCAATCGCGCCGAAATCAAATCATTGACCAGCACGCTCAATCGCTTGGCGAGCCTCGGTTTGTTGCGCCGTCACGGGCAAGAGTTCGTGTTGGCGCAGCAACAGCGCGCGCTGATTGGCACGATCAGGCAGCGGCGACGCAAGCTGATTTATTTCATCCCAGACGATCTCGCCATGCGGCGGCTCGGACGAATGCGCGTAGAAGTAGAAGAAGTGGGCGGCGCATTCGATGGCGACCGCGTGATCGCTTCGGTGTCGCGCCCGAACGCGCGCAACGAGAGAGACGCGCGTGTCGAAATGATCGTCAAGCGCGGCGTGTTGCGCATTATCGGTAGACTCCACTTCGGCTTAAGGGGTTGGCGCGATGCGTGGGTCGAATCGCTCGACGAAAAGTTTTTGCACGACATTGACCTGACTACGACGGAAGGGAAGGAACTCAACGACGGGCATATCGTGATTGTCGAAATCACCAGCTATCCCGGCTTTCAGCGGCATCCGCAAGGCCACATCGTCGAAGCGCTCGGAGCCAACAGCGACGAGTTGGGCATGGACATCAACATCGTCATTCACAAACACGACTTGCCGCACGTCTTCCCCGACGAAGTGTTGGCCGAAGCCCAAAGTTATAGCGAGACAGTGAGTGAGAGCGATTGCGCAGGGCGGCGCGACTTTCGCAACGTGCCGACGGTGACGATTGACGGCGAAACAGCGCGCGATTTTGACGATGCGATCAGCTTGCGCAAACTCGACAACGGCAACTTTGAATTAGGCGTACACATCGCGGACGTGAGCCATTACGTGCGCGAAGGCACGGCGCTCAACGACGAAGCGCGCTTGCGCGGTACGTCGGTTTACTTTCCCGAACGCGCGATTCCGATGTTGCCCGCACGCTTGTCGAACGGCATCTGTTCGCTGAACCCGAACTTGGATCGCCTCACGATGACTGCGTTGATGGAAGTGGATGCGCGCGGTCGCGTCGTGAATTACGAACTGTGCGAGTCCGTCATTCGCAGCGTTGAGCGTATGACTTATACAAACGTGAACAAGGTTTTGCAGGGCGAAGACGAGGCGTTGTCAGCGCGTTATGCGCCGCAGTTGGGCTTGTTCAAAACGATGGAAGAGTTGGCGCGCATTCTCATCAAGATGCGCAACGAACGCGGCGCGATTGATTTCAACTTGCCCGAAGCCGTCTTCAATTTTGACGACGAAGGCCGCATCGCCGGCATTCACAAAGCCGACCGCAACATCGCCCATCGTTTGATCGAAGAGTTCATGTTGCTCGCCAACGAAACCGTCGCAGGGCATTTCGCGCGCCTCGCCGTCGCCGCCGTTTATCGCATTCACGAAGACCCCGAGCCGCAGCGCGTCATCGAATTCGCCGAACTCGCGCACTCGTTCGGTTACGGCTTTCCGTTTAGCGATGTCACGCCGCACGACTATCAAGTGTTGTCGCAAGAGTTATCCGGCAAGCCTGAAGAAAAAGTGTTGGCTTACGCGATGTTGCGTTCGTTGCAACGCGCGCGCTATGCGGCTTCGATAAAAGGTGACGTGGGCCACTTTGGTTTGGCGTCGGCGACGTATACGCATTTCACTTCGCCGATTCGGCGTTACCCTGACTTGCTGGTGCATCATACGTTGCGCGGCATGCTCAGGCGCGGGCCGCAAACGAGCGCGACGAATTCATTCAAAAGTCCGCCGCCGTTGAGTTTCGCTGACTTGCAGGTGATGGCCGAAGAATCGAGCGAACGCGAACGCGCCGCCGACGCCGCCGAACACGAAATTGACGATTGGCGCAAAGCTAAATTCATGAACGAACGCATCGGCGACGAATATGAAGGCACGATCATCAACGTGAAGGACTTCGGCTTTTATGTCGAACTCGACGACGTATTCATCGAGGGACTCGTCGCCGTGCAAACGCTGATTGATGATTATTATCGTTACGACGAACGCATTCACGCGCTGGTCGGACGCGCCGGCAAACGCTTTCACCTCGGCGACCGCGTGCGCGTCCGCGTAGACCGCGTCAACGTTGACCGCCATCTCATAGATTTCGCCATCGTTAGTCATCAAGGCAAAACGCGCGCGATGCAACGACCGCCAGTGCAGTCAAAGTCAGGCAAACATAAACCGCGTTTCGGCAAACGAAAGCGTTGAACAGCGCCGTTGATTGTATGGCAACCTGTTAGGTTGCCGGGCATTCAAGTGCAGCTTTGGGCCAGCAACGAACGCATTGCCACGCCACTGGCAACCTAACAGGTTGCCATACAGTCATCTGAAACCTGACTTAGCTGTAGCGCAGCCAGCGCACGACTTCAGGAATCGTAGGCCGCTTGCCATACATCAGCACGCCGACGCGATAGACTTTGGCGGCGAGCATCATCAGCGCCAGAATCGTACCTAACAGCAACACAATCGAAAGTATGATTTGCCAGGCGGGCGGCGTCTGAAAGCTGATGCGCATAAACATCAAGATCGGGCTGAAAAAGGGAAACAGCGAGAGCAAGGTCGAAGCCGTCGAGTTAGGGTCTTGCATCACCAACGCCGAAATCATGATCGGCAATACGATGGTCATCGTCACCGGAATTTGCATCTGCTGACCGTCTTCTTCGTTCGACACAATTGCGCCGACCATCGCGTAAAGCGTCGCGTAAAGAAAATAGCCGAGGATGAAATACAACACGAAAAAGAACAGCAGCATCGGCTGAATCGTCGGCAGCGCAACGTTGGCGAAACGCATGGCGGGCAAGGCCGTCAGGGCGCTCACCGCCAAACCCGTCAGCGACCAGGCGGCAAATTGTGTGAGGCCGACCAGGCCGATGCCGATGAGTTTGCCCAGCATCAACTCAAGCGGCGACACCGAAGACAGCAACACCTCGATGATGCGCCATTGTTTTTCTTCGATCACGCCGCGCATCACCGTGATGCCGTAAATCAAAATCGAAACATAAATCGCCATAATCAGGCCGAAGGTCAGAAAGAACGTCTGGCCTTTTTCCTGCTCGCCGCGGCGATTGATGATGTTGAGTTCGACGGTGCGGCTGAGATCGTTGACGCGATTCAAATCCATTCCGGCTTCGTCCATGCGGCGTTGGATGATGGCTTGATTGACGGCTTCGGTGACGTGCGACTTGCTGCCTACGTCGCCGACGTTTTTGGCGTAATACTCCAACTCGTCTTTTTTCAGAACATCGGGTGGCAACACGACGAAGGCGGTGAGTTGTCCGTTTTCGAGTTGTTGCAACAACTCGTTACGTTTGGCTTGCGCGGCTTCGGGCGAAGCGACGACTTCGCGGCGTAACACATACTGATCGCGTTCGCCTTGCTTTTGGCCTTCGAGCATCGGCATCTGCTTGACGTTGTTGCGCGTCAGTTGGCGTTCGATAAGTTGATGCAACTTTTCATCGCCCGATTGGTCAATCACCGCAATCTGGTGAGTCTTATGCGTGACGAGTTTCACCATTAGCACGGGCACGGTCATATAAAGCACCAGCAAGACGGGGCTGGCGAGCGTACCGAACAAAAAGCCTTTTGAACGTACGCGAATCAGATATTCGCGTTTGATGATTGTTTTGATTTTATCCATTCCGTTTCCTTTCACCTTCTGGAAGCCACTAACTGTATTTCAGCCATCGCACCAACTCAGGCAGGGTCGGCGGTTTACCATACATCAGCACACCGACGCGATAGATTTTTGCCGCGAGCCATACCGCCGCCCAGATCGTTATCAGCAATAGCACGACCGACAGCGCGATCTGCCACCATGGAACGGGCTGTACGACGGTGCGCGCAAACATCAGGATGGGACTGAAAATGGGTATAAGCGAAAGCACAATGCTGCGCGTACTGTTCGGCTGGCTCATCACCGAAAACAGCATCATTATCGGCAGTAAGATGCTGGCGATTATAGGGACTTGGATGGATTGCGCGTCTTCTTCGGCAGAAACCATCGCGCCGACGATCAGGTAAAGCGTCGAATAGAGAAAATAGCCCAGCGTGAAATAGAGCAGGAAGAAAAGCACCGTACTCAAACTCAACGCAGGCACTTTGCCCGCCAGTGCAAAGGCGGGCAACGCAGCGGTCGCGCTCAAAAGAAAGCCCACGGTCAGCCAGATGACGACTTGTGTGAGGCTGACCAACCCGATGCCGATGAGCTTGCCCAGCATCAATTCAAACGGACGAACTGAAGACAGCAGCACTTCGATAATGCGCGACTGTTTTTCTTCGATCACGCCGCGCATCACGAACGTGCCGTAAAAAATCATCATCACGTAAAAGATCATGATGAGTCCCGTCGCCAGCGCGAAAGCTTGCAACGCATTGCCTTTGCCACCTGACGCCGTCGCGCTGTCGCTGATGGTTTCAAACGCCAGCGGTTGCGTGAGTGCCTCAATGCGCTCCGGCGTGAGGCCTTGCCCGGCCAGGCGGCGAATCATAACGGCTTCGTTTAATGCCGCTCTTACGCGCCCCTGCCATAAGCTGGTGCGCGAGTCGGCAGCGTGAATTTCAATCTTGCCGCCGGTTGTTACAAGTTCAGTTGGTAGCACGATGTATCCATCTACTTTTCCGCTTTTGATTTGTTCGCTGAACGATTGCTTGAGTGATTCAACCGTTGAGCCAGTAGCCGAAGGGATTTCAAGCCGCGTTTCATATTGCCCGGTGAAAACTTCGCCGCCATTGAGCTTCGCCGTCACGCGCACGAAAAGTTCGCTGTCACCGGCGGAGTCAATAAATACGAGCTTGGTCTTGCCGCCGAAGCGCCCGGCAAACAGCGCAGTCCCCAACATCAACGCCGCCGCCAGCAACGGCGTCAGAATCGTCCAAATCACAAAGCCGCGTGATTTCACGCGCGTCAGATATTCGCGGCGGATGATGGTGAACGTTTTGTTCATAAGGTCTCGCTCGGTAGTTCGCGCATTCGTTTGGCAATCGTTTTCAGGCAACGCCGCGTGTGATAACAGAGTTCTTTCTCTTCCTGCATTTCCGTTTGCAGCCGGGCCAAATCTTCCGGCTCATCTACGTCGTACCATTCCGGCAATTCGACCAGCGTCAATCCAGCTTGCTGTATCCGTTCGCGCGTTTGCGCCAACACCTGCGGCGAAGACCACGCGATGCCTGCAAACAAAGCTGGATGCAAGCGCCGCAAGCCCATCAGGTAATAGCCGCCGTCTTCGGTCGGCCCTAACGTAACGGTCGCTTCATCATCAAGCGCGTCAAAGGCGTATTCCAAAATTTCAAACGGCAGCGTAGGACTGTCGCCCCCAATAATTACGACGCGCTCATAACCCATCTCGAACAAATCGCTGAAACAATTCGTCAGCCGTTCGCCCAAATCAGCATCAAGATTGCCGGGGCGTTGTGCGAGCATCAGCGAACCTTCGCGTTCGACTTTCTCAAAGGCTTCTTCCGCGCCGACGGGCGTATAAGCCAACACCAGCCGCAGCGATTCGCGTTCGTCGGCGAGTTCTTCCATCGTCACGAACGTATCGCTCAAAAACGCCGCGTATAAATCCGCCGCGTCTTCGTCGTTAAGCGGATGCGATAAGCCTGCGACTGCGCCGCCGATCAAGCGCGTTTTGACTTGCCCCGCGAGCGGGGCTTTCGCCATTACGACCAGTGCTTCTTTCATGATTTTCGTTCGAGTAGTTTGGCTTCGTTCCACAGCGCATCCATTTCTTCGAGCGAAGCCTCGCCGCACGAACGCCCTTGCGCGGCGAGTTCGGTTTCGATGAATCCGAACCGTCGCCGGAACTTGCGATTCGCACCTTTGAGCGCCATTTCGGGTTCGAGGTTGAGCTTGCGCGCGAGGTTCGTGACGACAAAGAGCAAATCGCCGACTTCATCGGCGAGGGCTGCTTCATCGCGTTCCCCGCGCTCAATCTCGACGCGCAGTTCGTTGGTTTCTTCTTCCATCTTCTCGAAGACCTGTGCGGCGTCGCGCCAGTCGAAGCCTACGCGAGCGGCTTTGGTGGTGAGTTGAAAGGCTTCGAGCAGGGCGGGCACTTTGCGCGATACACCGTCTAGTAAGGACGCTGGCTTTCCGGTTTTGCCAGCGGCTTTGCGTTCCTCGGCTTTAATCGCTTCCCAATTCACCAGCACGTCAGCAGTCGTTTCAACCGTCGCTTCGCCGAACACGTGCGGATGGCGGCGCACCATCTTTTCGTGGACGCTCGTGATCGCGTCGTGAATGTTGAAGTGTCCGCTGTCGGTGGCGATCTGTCCGTAAAAAACCAGTTGAAACAACAAGTCGCCGAGTTCGTCACGCAAGCCGGGCCAGTCCTGGGCTTCGGCGGCTTCGATGGCTTCGTAAGCTTCTTCGATCAGCATCGGGCCAAGCGTAGCGAACGTTTGCTCACGATCCCACGGGCATCCGTCGGGCGCGCGCAGTCGTGCCATCAATGCGATCAGGTCTTCAAACGTTTTGCCAGCGTCCTGTTTGGTCATAAAGAGATGAACCGGTTGGGAAAAATTACTTATGTCGTTATAAATTTTGCGTGATTTTTACGCGCGGTTGTGAATAATGCGCAACGCTCAAGGGCAGTTATCAACTCACACACACTGCTAAAGCAACCCCCTCCCTTGTAGTTACGAAAAAAGGCCGCCGCGAATTGCGCTAGACGACCATACTGGTGCGCGAATTGCTCTCTCCTGCGAAGCATTCTCAAGTTGTTTCTTTCAGCATCCATGAATCTTCCTTGGGGATGATCTTCCCTGGGGATGCTCTTTCCTGCTTACGCCTTGCCCAGGTTTTTGGCCTGCAAAGTGCTATGAGGTTTTGCTATGTCCACGCTTGCTGCTGCTCCTGCTTTACTAAACAACCCGAATTTGGCTGCTCCGCCTTTAGCGGTAGGTTCGATCCTGTTACCCCACAAGCCCCGCGTATTGCTCATCGGCGATCAACTTGAACGACTGGTGCGCTTGCGCCGTTCGCTGGGGCATGAACTGGCTGAATTTGTCGTGGTGACAACGCTGTCTGAATTGCCCAGCGCCTTGCAACGCGGCGGCGCGTTGAATTACGCCTTTGCCGTCGTTGATTTCGATTCAGTGCAAGTGCCGCAAGTGCTTACGGCATTGCGCGCCAATCAGCCGACGCACACGATTCCGGTGTTGGTGGATGCTGACCGGTTTGGTGATTCGTTGCCGCTGGCGGGCGTCTTGCCGCAATACCGCGCGATGGCTTGCGCACGTCACGAACTGCTCACGCTCGCCTTGCAAAAACTGCAAAAGCCGCAACCCATTGCCGAACCCTTACAGCGTCTGCTTTAGCAATGCTTTTTGGCTTTAGAGAAGCAGTTGGCTGCCATTTGGTTGAAGACCGCACTCAATGTTAGGCTGCGCGCCTTCGTTACGCGGAGGCGCATCTTGTCCGGTGACGGGCGCGGTCTTCAAAACCGCTGTGCCGTAACGATAGTTACGGCAGGTCGGGTTCGACTCCCACACGCCTCCGCCAAAATCTTTTCGTTTCATTGAGCCGCTGTCATATCTTTATCGAAAGCCACCGTCACGCTGGAACCGCGCGTCTTTTCATCGTAAAGCGCGCTCATCACACTCGTACCCGGCTTGAGTACCTTGAACAGATTGACTGATTTCGCCAGATAGCGCATCCCCGGCACCTGATGCGTATAGTTCTTGCCGTAAACTTCTGCCGCCGTTTTCCACTCGCCATAAGGCAGCGCGCGCCGCAATGTTTCGCCGTAATAAGCCAGCAATTCCTGAAACAATTTTGGATCAACTTCGGTCGGAGCCAGCACGCCTTGCGTATGCGCCACCAGTGAATCCAGTCGCCGCAAACTGGCGCGCGAATAATCGAGTTTGGTGCGCAAGCGTTTTTCTAGGCGTGCGACGAGCTGCGGCACTTGCTCGATGAACACTGTCGTATCAGGCAAGACGCTTTCGAGCGCGTGGCGCGGACGTTTGGCTTCCTGATAAACGGCTTCGCTTTCATACCACACGCCGTAACCCGGCACGGTGGTGACTTTCGCTCTCATCGTCGCATTGGGCGTGACGGGATAATAAAGCTCTACGATTGGGCCGCCGCTGAGTTTGGTCAGCGTATAAGTCACAATCTCGCGCGTCGCCTGCTTTTGCAGATTGCCTTCGGTTTCACCGGCTAACAGCTTTTGCGCAGCGGCAAAGGCCATCCGCTTTATCGGCGCAGGTTTCAACACGGGACGCGTTTTCGATTTTTGGCTAAACGCAGGAACGGCGCACAAAGACGCCACGATCAACAACATTGTGGTGGTTCGGAACAAGCAACACCTCTTGAGAAAAGTTTTCGCCGAATGGGCTTTAATGGTTGGGGGCCAGATTAGGGCAAGCCGCATCCTAACCCGCCCGCCCGAATTCGCCGAATGCTTTTTGTCTTCCTGGTTATTTTGCTTGGTTATTTTGAGGCTTGCAGAAATGCCGCTACATCTTTTTTCAACGCCGCCAATGACTTCACATCTATGTACATCATGTGTCCGGCTTCGTAATAGGCCGACTTGATGTTGGCCTTGTGTGACGGGTCGAGATTCATGTGGTCGAAAGTGTATTCCGCCGCGAAATAAGGCGTCGCCATGTCGTAATAGCCATACGCCACGAAGAGTTTCATATACGGATTTTTGTTGAACGCCGAACGCAACGCGATGCTCGTGTCGGCATAAGTGTTCTCGGCGTTCATATTCCATGGCGCGGTGAATCCGCCGCCCAAAATGTAGTAAGTTGCGTCGCTCTTGTAGCCCAACTCGCTGCGCACGTATTGATTCATCGCCGCCGTATAAGGTGGACGAATCGCCGTCATACTCGGATCAAAATCGGGCGAGTCGCCCGCCGGACGCGCGTCAATGCCGGTGAAGCGACTGTCTAATCGTCCGGTCGAACGTTTTTGATCGCGCAACAATTCTTTGTTGAACTTGTTTAGGTCTACGCGCAGGTGATTTTGCTCGATGAAGGTTTTGCTCAAGCCGGTGTAGCGCGCCATTTGGTCAATCACCTTTAGGCGCTCTGCACCAGCGAGCTTGTCGCCTTTGGTGAGCGCGACGTTGTATTCATTCGTCGCCCAGCGTTCGGCTTCGTTGAGCACTTCGCGCAGCGGTTTGCGCTGCAAGTCGGCGGGCAGCTTTTTGTGATACCACGCGGTCGCTGTGTAAGAAGGCAGAATCAGTTGCAACGGCAAATCATTGCCGTCGGCAAAGCGCGCCGTCTGAAAATTCATGATCGTCGAGATCAACATCACGCCGTTGAAGGCGATGCCGCGTTCAAACAGATAGCCCGCCAAACCCGCAGCCCGCGTCGTGCCGTAACTCTCGCCCACCATAAACAGCGGCGAGAGCCAGCGTTCGTTGCGCGACAGATAAAGGCGTATGAATTCGCCGACGGATTCGAGGTCGCCGTTGAGGCTCAAAAACTTCGCGGCGAGTTCAGGACGCGCGGCGCGGCTATAACCCGTGCCGACCGGGTCAATGAATACGAGGTCGGTCGCGTCGAGCCAGGTGTGTTCGTTGGGCACGAGTTCATAAGGCGGGGCGGGCATCATGCCATCGTCTTTCATCTTCACGCGCTTCGGCCCCAACGCACCTAAATGCAACCACACCGAAGCCGAACCCGGTCCGCCATTGAACGAAAACGTCAGCGGACGTTTCGCTTTGTCAGGCGTGTCATCCAACGTATAAGCCATAAAAAACAACTGGGCTTCGGTCTCGCCGCTCACCTGATTCTTGATCGGCAACTTGCCCGTCGTGACGGTGTATTTCAGCGTCTTGTCAGCGAGCTTGAGTTCGTGTTTGGTGACGATGGGCGGTTCGTCAGTCATCGGAACAGAAGGCGAAGCAGCCGGTTGCGCAGTTGGTATGACAGGAGGCGCGGTTGGACGTTGCGCCAAAGCAGGCGTTATGAAGGTGAGCAGCAAACAGAGCAAAGAGATTTTTTTCATACGAGTTCCTCGGTTGCTAAAACAAATTAAATCAAAAGGCAAAAGGCAAAAGGCAAAAGTGAAAAGGGCGGTACTTTTCATTTTTATCATTGATTGGCGCGCCGCTTCCGTTTCCCATTTTTGCCTTTTGCCTTTTGCCTTTTGCCTTTTGATTAATTGAGTATTCCATTGCTAACGCAAATAAAGCCACGCACCAACCATCAAACCCAAGACACAAACAGCGACCTTCCATAACAAGGTTGCGCGCGTGAGTTCTTCTACGCGAACGCCGACGTAATTGGCAATCCAAACGTTATGCGTATTGGTCGGGTCGCACACGGTTTGCACTTGTACGACGCTCATCACGGCGGCGACTAATGCGGCGGGCGGCAAGAGGCCGAGTGCGCTTAAGAGTGAATACAATCCAATGCCTACGCCGTAAAGATTGAGCGGGCCGCGATAGAGCGCGAGCGGCGAGAGCAATCCGAAAAATGCGACGTATACGAACGGCGAACGGAAGTTGATGCCTTGCACCAGCGGCGCGAGCGAAGCGTTGACGGCGGGCAGCTTCGTCGTATTCAACAACATCCCGATGCCGATCATCAGAATGACAGCGGCGGCTACGTCTTCGAAACCTTTGACGGCGGCGCTGGCGAGTTGTTGCACAAGTTCGCGCGGGCGGGTGAGCAGCACGCCGATGATGGCGCTGATGATGAAAGCCGCCAACACGGGCCACGCCAAACTTTTATGCAGCACGAGCGGCAAGATCGGTACGAGCAAGGCGATCAACGGTACGCCGCGCGGTGCTGCATCATCTTCTTTGGGTTCTTTACGCGCGGCCCACGCGCCGTAAGCTGCCATCCGTCGCGCCGCATAAAACAGAAACAGTGCGATCAACGCCGCATCAATCGTGAAAAGGTATTTGGCGAACTGCCAAAGCATCGCGTCTGATTCGAGCTTGAGCGTCTCTTTATAAAAGCCCCACGAAGAGATGTTGAAAACCACGCCGAGGCCGTAAGCGAGCAGAAACAGCACGCCGGTGAGCTTACGCGGTACGCCGATGCTCATCATGATGGGCAGCGTGAGTCCGCCGACCATGATGATCGCGCCGAGTCCGGTCAGCGTAGTGAACAAAAGCGTAATCGCTAGCATTAACGTGATCGCAACCGCCAGCGGACGGTCGCCGCCAAATTCGGCTGCGCGTTTAATCAGTCCTTCTGCAATACCGGTTTGCATCACGACGCGACCGAGCATGGCTCCGGCGAGTACCATCAGATAAGCATCCGCCAAACGCCGCGCGCCGCCGACCATAACTTCGTTGAGAATTTGCGTGAACGGAGTCCGCGCGACCAACGCCATCGCCATTGCCATCGCGGGTACGGCCAAAATGGCAGGCATCCGCCGCGTGAGCATCAAGGCGGCGAAGACCAGAAAGATAAGAATAATCAGGGTGGCAAGCATGGTTGAATTAACTGTGTTTGGGTTCGTGGGATATTACGTTTGTGGCTGGGCAGTGGCAAGGCGGCAGGCCGATAATTGGCAGATTCGGGAAGAGCGCGAGTTTCTGGCAAGGGGAAACCATATACGCGGTAAGCGAGAAGCGCGTGGCTCTAATGTTCTATGGCTAGGTCTCAGACACTTAATGTAAAAACTTAAGTCAGGTGAAAAAACTCTCTATACCTAAGCATGTTCTTATGCTATAAAACTCTCGTGTTTCGTCGGTAATGCGAAACGCAGCCTCACAAGCTCAAAACCTTCATAGTTACCAATTACTGAAGACAATTTGTCCCCCCAACACAGTGTTGGTAATAGCTGGTAGGGGCACGTGTGTGCAGAGGCGCTACAAGGGTTTTCTACGGAAACAGGTGCTGGTGGTTTGGATATATGGGGAAGCTAAATCAAGAGTCTCCCTGGGCGATCATCGAAAGAATGGCGCGACATTCTTTCGGCGAAATGGGTTAGTTCGGTGTGCGGTGAAATTGCGGCCTGGGTGCATGGCGTTGATGCTGATTAGGATGCAGGCCGCAGGTGATGTAAATGGTGATGGCGTGGTGCGGGAAATGGTGTAGCTGGCGCATAGCCGCTACGGTGATCGTCTTTTTATTGCTGCTCGTCTCGCTCCCCAGTCGAGACGAGCAGCTTGTATTTCATACTCAGGTCTTGCCTTTTCAGGTATTGCCTGCGGGCAGCGGATTACAGCCCGTCGCGTTGGCCTTAACGCCGGACGACCAGTCTGCTGAAGCGGCTTCGTATTTTGCGCGCGCTCAACGCGCTGTGACGCAAAAACAGTGGGACGTAGCGCAAAGCGAATGCGAACGCGCGCTTTGTCTGGCTGAAACCTTTCGCTTCGCTCAAGCCAGTGCGTCGCAGCAAGCGCACCAACGCAAACAATTCCAACGCTATCACGAATTTTATCTGGCGCTGTTGGCGCAACTGGCTAAAGGCTCGTCAACGGCGGATTGGGCGACGCGCGCGTGGGAAGCCAACGAACGCGCGCGTTGGTGGCGTTGGCAACAAAAGATGAACGGGCTGGCAGGTAAGCCGCTTGCGTCGCCGCTTGGGACAGTGCTGCCAGTGGTTACGCCGCTCAATGGTTCAGGCAAGTTGCTTAATGCAGTGCGGCAACGCTTGCTCGACGACCAAACGGAGTTGCTGGAATACGCGCTGGGTGAGACGCAAAGCTATTTGTGGCGCATCACCCGCGAGCAGATCGAAGTTCACCTGTTGCCGCGCCGCTCCCAAATTGAAGCCGCCGTGCAACGCTTGCGCGCGGAACTGGCTGCGTCTGACGGAACGGCTCCAGTTTCCCACGATGCTTTGCGCGAATGGCTCTTGCCTCATCTCAAAGACGTTGCCTCAACTGGTTCGCGTCGCTGGCTGATTGTGGCGGATGGCGTGTTGCAAGACGTACCCTTCAGTTTGTTAGCCCCGCAATCCGAGATTACGCAAATACCTGCGGCCTTCGCGTTGTTGCCGGGCAGCGAGCATCAACAGGCCTTGCCACCTTTGCCTGATCGCGTAGCCATATTGGCTGATCCGGTATTCGGCAAATACGACGACCGTCTCGACCGGATGAGCGCAAACGCCACACGCCAATTGCGCATCGCGCCGGTTGAGGCTGCTCCGATGGTGCGACTGCCTTTCGCGCGGCGCGAAGCCGAAAACCTCGCACGACGTTTCGTGCCGCTTGCTGCGTTGCGTGCTTTTGATTTTGCAGCCAATCGTGAACTGGCGTTGAGCGGCGAGTTAGCGAGTTATTCGATTGTGCATTTCGCTACGCACGGCGTGACGAACGCGGCGCATCCCGAACGCTCTGGCCTGGTGCTTTCGCAAGTGAATGAACGCGGCCAGATGCAAGCGGGCTTGTTGCAACTGCGCGATATTTGCCGAATGCGATTACCGGCAGAGTTGGTCGTACTCAGCGCCTGCGAGTCGAATCGTTTGGCCGAAGGTTTTTTGTACGCAGGCGCGCATCGTGTGTTGGCGACGTTATGGTCGGTGGATGACGCGGCTACGTCTGAACTGATGGCGCGGTTTTATGACGCGCTGCTGGCGGGCGAACGCTTTTCCCCGGCGGCAGCCTTGCGACAAGCGCAGCTTTCCTTGGCGTGTGAGCCACGGTGGGCACATCCTCACTATTGGGCGGGCTTCGTGTTGCAAGGGGAATGGTGATTAGGCGGGCGATGCTTACGCCGTTATTTTTTGCATTGAATTTCGCAAGTCTGGGTACGCAGTATTAAAAAGACGCCTCTCGTACAAAAAACTAGGCTTGTGGTGTAATGCTTTGCGAATGGTCCCACTAGGAAACAGAGAAACAGTTGTTAAGGTTTTCGATCCTGAGATTTTATCAGGGGATTGGTCAACGCATTGGCTTCCAGTGTGGTTGTGATTCGCTTGGTGTTTGGTGTGCGGTGCTTTGGGCGAGCCGATTCGGGTGCAAGGTGATTGGGCGTAGCGCGGACTTCAGTCTGCGTCGGTGATAAGGCGAGACGCTCGTGCCAACGGGTGAATTTATATTGGCGTAATGACAACGCCAATCCCCTCTTTTCTTTTTTTCGACAACTTGATTTAAGCGATTAGCTAGTGGTGGTAGCCGCTGGGCTGGGCTATCGGAATTTTTAGGATGTTTCCGTCGCTAACACGGTGAGTGCCTGCTAACACTCGCTGTGAAGGTGACGGCAACGGTGCAGGCTGGGGAAGGATTTTCTCAACGGCTATCACCAGTGGCTGATCGCGCCTTTTTCGGTTTCTCACAAGTTTCCCCCCCCTCCCAACCCCAAACGGAAGTCATACGCATTACGTTGCGCACGAGGTCGGCCCACCGGTCGCCGTGGGTGGTAGTGTGATTTCCTTTGGGGTCTTACGTTTTTCAGCCCTTCCAGTTTTTGGAATGGATTTCTATCAGTAACCCTCAGCAACGGCCCAGCGTCATAAGCCAGACACTTACTTGCCAGCCACTTTGCCGCCAAAAATAAATTCCTTTGGTATTGTTGAAAAAAATCAAACGCGGTGTTAGGGTGCGTTTGGTTTGATAGTCTCAGCAACCTGATGAGCCGTAAATTAAATTAGGTCGAGCTATTGAAAGGTAACTTCTGTCCATTGTTTAAGCACAGCGTTTTATGCCAGAAGCCGGTGACGTTTTCACTTCCCCCTCTTAACTAATTAACTCAAAAGTTAATCGAGTAACTCAATATTGCCTGACTGCGATAAATGATAACGCAGCCTCAGGCGGAGCTATGCCATGTTCATCTTGAATCGAATGCCACGCGGAACGGTTTTCTATGTTAGCTGCGTCATTATCTCATTAACAATTTTGTTATCGTTTAATCTCAGCAAAGCCGGAAAGGTTTCGGCTGACGCGGTTGCTGCTCCAGTCATCGGCATTTATTGCTCGCCCATTCCGCAATCGGGTACGACAGACCTTGTGATGACTCATTTTATAAAGAACAGCGATGGGTCGCAGGGTTCAGCAATGACCAGCGGGCAAACGGTTTACCCTAACACCGGCATAACCATCCATGCGTTAGGGACAGCCACAGGAAGCTGCATTCCGCAAGACTGCACGCAAGCAGGAGCCGGGAGTAACTGCGCCCCAGGCGCGTGTCAGCCAAACCCTACGAATACGTTCCTGCGCAAGGTGTTTAAGATTGTGGGAAACTTTACCGCGAATTGCGAAAACCTCACGTTAAATAACGGGGTCTGGAATATTGGTACCGTGTTTGGGAAATACCCCGGAGGAGCAACCGCTTTTTATCCCGTGTTAGACACCCATGACAACATGTTAAGCACTGGCCCGCTGGGCTTGGGCCTTTTTGCCACGGGTGTTTATTACCTCAATTATGACGGCCCTGTGGATACCACGCCATGTAACTTGACGCCGTCTGTGCTTCCGCTACGGACTTTTGAAGTGTTTGTTGATAAAGAGATGCATCAAGGTTGCATGGATTGTAAGACAAGTGTGGGCAAGCCGGTCACCGTGACGAACGGCAACATGTATCTCGACCAGCAGGATTACGGTTCAGAGAGTCTGGGCGACGGTTTGCGGGTGGTACGCGCTTATAACAGCCTGAGTTCTTCCGCTGGCATGTTCGGAGCAGGCTGGTCGAACAATCTCGAAGCCAAAGTGCAACAACTTGGCACGCGTTACATCCGGTTGAAATGGGGTGATGGCGGCGCGACCTATTTTGAATTACAGAACAATGGCAAATATCTGCCGCGCATGCGCCGCGGTTCGTTTATCGAGATCGTCAGGGAATTAGACGGAACCTATACGCTGTGGCAAAAAGGCGGGGGCAAAAATCGTTTCAGTGCGGCGGGGCGGCTGACGGCGATTTTGGATAAAAACGACAACGCAACCACTTTGACACGCGACGCCAGCAATCGCATCACCGGGCTGACCGATGCGGTGAACAATACCTTGACCTTTGCTTATCCCGACGCCAACGCCACCAGAGTGTCTACGCTCTCAGACGCCACCGGCGTAGTGGCGACTTACACTTATTACGGCGGAACCCTCGCCACCGTGACCTATAAGGATGGGTCGAAATATATATTTGAGCAGGGTATTGTCGGGAGTTTCTTTGCCCTGACTAAAGTCAAAGACGCGCTCAATAAGGTTCTCGAAGCGCACACTTACGACCTTCAGCGGCGTGCGCTCACCTCTGAGTTAGACGGCGGCGTCGAGAAATACACGCTCAGTTACCCCAGCGACACCAGCACCGAAGTCACCGATGGTTTGGGCCGCAAGACGGTTTATACGATTGATAAAAAGCGCACGGTCTGGGCGGTGACTAACATCGAAGGCCAATGCGCGTGCGGTAGCGGCGGCAACGAGTCTCAGGCTTTCACCTATAACCAATATGGCGAACTGCTCACTCAAACCAATGCGCTCAGCGAAATCACGTCGTTCACATACGATAGCGTAGGCAATCGGCTGACAACGACCAATCCGCTGGGTACGACCGCTTTCACCTATGACAATCTGGGGCAAGTCAAAACGGTGACTGACCCGATGGGCGGCATCACGACGAATACGTTCGATGTCAAAGGCAATCTGTTGCAACAGCAAGACGCTTCGGGCGTCGTCGTCAAATTCGGCACGCCGAACGCGCAAGGCTTGCCGCCGACCTATACCGACAGCCGCAACAACGTCACCAATCTGACTTATGACGCGCAAGGCCGTTTGTGGAAGCTGACCGACCCGAACGGCAAAATCACTACGCTCGAATATTGGTCGCGCGGCTGGCAAAAGAGCGTCACCACGCCGCTCGGTTTCACCACTAGCTTCACTTACGATCTGGTGGGGCGGCTCAAAACCGTGACTGACCCGGCGGGCCACGTCACGACGAATACTTACAATCTGGCCGGACAGTTGATTAAAGTCACCGACGCGAAATTAAAAGACACAATTTACACCTATGATGGAGCCTATCGGTTGACCAGCGTCAAAGACGCGCTCAATCGCACGACGACTTATGGCTATGATTTGATGTCGAATATGACCAGCGCCACTGACGACAAAGGCCGCGTGACGGTTTATGAACCCGACAGTTTCAACCGCGTCAAGAAAATCACTTACCCGGCGGCGACGGCGGGCGGCACCGGGCTGTTTGAAACGTTCGAATACGACAAGCTCGGACGCATCAAGAAACACGTTGATCGCGCCTTGCGGGAAACGCAATACGGTTATGCGGCGAATTACCTTTCGCAAACCGTCACCGACCCGGCGGGTCAAATCACGACAGTCGAATTCAACCAGCGCCGCCACCGGACGGCAGTGGTTGATGCGAAATCGCAACGTTATGATTTCGAGCCTGACCAAGTGGGACGGGTCAAATCAACTACCTACGGCGGACGCACGATGAGCTTTATGTATGAAGGCGGCCTGCGCAAAACGCGCACCGATTTCAAAGGCGTAGTGACGACGTATGGTTACGATCTCATCAATCGTTTGAATTCGATCAGTTATTCGAGCGGCGGTTCGTCGAGTTACGGCTACGACGACGATTCGCGGCTGACCAGCGCGACCAATGCCAACGGTACGGTGGCGATGGCTTATAACAGCCGCAGCATGGTCGAGAGCGTGACTGACGTATTCGGCGAAACCATAAGTTACCTTTACGATCAGAACGGCAATCGGCAATCGGCGAGTTACGGCGGCTCGACGTTGAGTTATCAATACGATTTCATCAATCGGGTGAAACAGATTACGCATAACTCGGTCGGCACGACGACGTATGATTACGATTTGGTGAATCCGTCTGACAGCCAGTCGCGCATGCATCGGCGCACCTTGCCCAACGGTGTCGTGGTCAGTGCCGAACTCGACCGGCTCGACCGCGTCAAAAAACTCACGCACGTCAAAGGCACGAATTGGAGCGGCGATTATCGCTACACTTATAACGCCACTGACCAGATCACCCAGATGGAAGAAATAGTGAACCCCGTTATCGAAGAACCGGGGCCGATTCATTCGTTCATTTACGACAACCTGCAACGGCTGACGACCGAAGGGCATAC
>JAYSVR010000283.1:0-5419 GCA_043718445.1 Acidobacteriota bacterium
CTCGCCGCGAATCACTGCGCCTACGCAAATGACCGCGTCGTAACGTCCGCTCGCCGCCAGCTTTTGTGCTGCCAGGGGAATTTCAAAAGAACCGGGAACACGCACCAATGTGATTTGATCAGCTTGCGCGCCGGTTCGCACCAGCGCGTCCTGCGCTCCGCCCACAAGGCGACTGACGATCAAATCGTTCCAGCGGCTCGCCACGATTGCGAAGTGCAAACCGTCAGCTTTCAAAGTGCCTTCAAGCAAGTTCATTGTGTGCTGTTCACTCATTCGAGCCGCAGTATAGTGAGGCGTGTGAATGCGGTCAACAACTCGAATCGACTCAATTCATATGCGAATCGTTGCCTCAACTAAAAAACTATTTGAAAGGCCGCCTCTCCCAAATTGAGATAACGTTGAGCGAACTTCGCTCCTTTACCAAGCGGTATGCCAAGGCGTTTTTTGTCGTTGAGAAGCTATCAGCGTTGCGATGGTACGGGGCGCAAGAGACGTTTGAGCGTGACCCGTAAGTTAATGCCGCGAGCGATAGCTTTCAGCCCAACCCGGCGGCGCGAAAAACAGTTTGAACTTGGTAACAAACGAAGCTGGACGCTTGAGGTCGCGCCAGATGTCCGACCACAGGTGAAAGCCTACATAAAACGGATTCGTCGAATGAATCGGTTTCAAGATGCCGTATTCCACCGGCGCACGCTCTTCGATAAACGAACCGAACAGGCGATCCCAGATGATGAAGACGCCGCCGTAATTCATATCAATGTATTCAGCGTTGCGTCCGTGATGTACGCGATGATGCGACGGCGTATTGAGAATGTATTCGATCCAGCGCGGCAGCTTATTAACAAGCTCAGTGTGAATAAAAAACTGATATGTCAGATTTAGTCCGTACATCAGCAAAATCGTTTTCGCCGGAATGCCCAGCCACGACAGGCCGATGAACCATAGCCAATCAATCAGGTGTTCGAGCGGCGGCTGGCGCAAAGCCGTAGAGAAATTCATCAACTCAGATGAATGGTGCGAGACGTGAATCGCCCACAGCCAACGGCTGCGATGGCTCATGCGATGAAACCAATAATAAGCGAGGTCTACGCCCAGAAAGGCGATGACGGCGGAATACCAGTTCTCGCCCAACAGGTTGACGCCGTGCGCGCGTACCCAATCAAGGCAAGTGACAATGAAAAGAATTTTGCCGAGTTCGCCGAGCAAGACCTGCATCGCCAGCAAGGCGTAATTCGCCAGCGAATCTTTCAGATCGTATTTATCGCTGCGTCCGCGCCGTCGCCAATGCCACATTTCGTAAGCAATGCTGAGGGCAAAGACGAGGTAAATGACGAGCGTAGTTTTGAGTTCGGCAGATTTATCGTCCATAGACCCACGCTATCAA
Source organism: Acidobacteriota bacterium (assembly GCA_043718445.1). Lineage (GTDB taxonomy): Bacteria > Acidobacteriota > Blastocatellia > RBC074 > RBC074 > JACPYM01. The sequence continues at coordinate 1,385 of JAYSVR010000283.1, forward strand.
ATTGGCGAAGACGGAAATGCTGCGCGCGCAGGCAACGCCTTGCCTTGTTCGCATTCCACCACCCCAACACGAATGGCCTCAACTTCTTCCTGATAAGTACGATGCTCCATCTCGTCCAGCAATAAATGCTCAATAGATTCTGAAGTGAGCAACCCTCGTGATTCCGCCGCGCGGGCAACGCCTTCCGACAAACTGATAGTGATTTCCATGGTTTGCATAATGACTCCTTTACCGTTGACCGTTATTAGCCGATTCGTTTTTTACCACCAACCCTTTCTTCACCTGCAAATTCAGCTTCTCATCCACTGATTCCCAAAAGATGCGGCCTTGCATCATCTCGTCCGTCGTATTCTCACCCCAACGAATCGTCTGGGTCGCATCGGGGTTGAATTTGTTTTTTGTGCTGTTGTCGTAAGCGCCGATGAATTCGACTTGCGTGCCTTTCGCTACGCGAATCGGTTCTTGCAGGATGTAGCTGCGCTGCCAGTTAAAATCGTAATTCGGTACGTCGAACAGCGTCTCTTGCCGCCCGTCGGGATAAGTGAAACGAAACGCGTAGGACTTGCCGCGCAAGTGCATGTGTACGTGAAAGAAGCGAATCAGGCCGTCGGTCGCAAACGTAGATTTCGAGGTCAACGAATAGTTCGCGTCGCCCGGCGGAATCTGTAAATCCTTGCGGTCGCCGAACATCATCCGCAGGCTTTTGTTGATCGTACCGTCAGCCAGATAGAGGCCGAGCGAGGTGGCGTCGAGCGCCTCTTTATCATTCGGCCCATAATGAATCTGAATGCCGAAACGCATGCCTTTGGGAATGCGCACCGCCGTTCCCGTCGGCAACAGCACATCGTTCGTCCCAGGCACCCAACCTGAAATCATGATCGTACCGTTTTTGCCCGGCTCGAAATCATCGGGCATCCAGCCTGCTTCGGGGACTTTGACGCTGGGCGGTACGAGATGCGTGTTCGCGTGATGAACGGCTTTGGGATTGCCCGGTCGCGTGACGATAGAACTGATCCACGTGTCTTCGGCAAAGACGTGATCGAAGACGAAAAAAACGTATCTGTCTTGCTTGCTCGGCAGCAACGTATAAGCCTTGCGCACTTTGACGACGAGATCAGGCACGCCGAGTTGCCAGTCGTTTTTCCAGACGCGCGGTTGAGGCGCTTCTTTCAAATTGCCTTTGGCTGCACCGCCGTCCACCCATTGCGTGATGGTGGCGATTTCGGCTTCGGTTAATCGCGGATCATCCTGATAACGCCCCACAACTCCCGTCGCGTGAAAGGGCGGCATCTGGCGACTAACGACTTTGTCTTTGATCGCTTTTGCCCACGGACGCGCCGCGTCATACGTCGTGAATTGCATCGGCGCGATGCCGCCAGCGTGATGACATTCTTCGCAACGCTTTTGCAGGAGCGGCGCGATGTGTTTCGCGTAAGTGATTGTTTCTTTCGTACGCGCTTCACCCGAAAAAAACACAGGCAACAACGCGAGACCCGACAGAACAAGACCAATGAATAGTTTGAAGCTTTTGCTTGGCATAGGGATTCTCCTCGACGCGGAGTGTATCGGATTTCGGCGCGGCAGTCGCCTTTCGCCGTGCAAGCCAGCACAAAAAAAGCAGGGCGAGCCTGAAAGACTCGCCCTGCTTTTTTTGGCTGATGTCGCGTCGCTCACTGACAACTGACCGTCGCCAGCGGAATCTTGATGCGGTATTCGGTCGCGTAAGCCAACGGGCGCGCGCTGAATCCGCCACTGAAAGCGCCGACGTTGAGTTGTACGCCCAACAGCGGTTTGCCATCGGCCACCGTGCCGATGAACCAGGCCGACGTGCCCGAAGGCAACAAGTTCGCGGCGGTCATCGGAGACAGACGCAAGTTGCTGACTGACGTGTCGGCGTAACAAGCCACGTTCACATTGCCTGCGGTTTGCGAGGTTGGTGCTGAAGTGCTGCGTCCCGTCAGTTGCGCCGTCAACGACATCGAACCGCTCGCAAAATTTTCGAGCGGACGATAGAGCGTCAGCGTCGTAGCGTTCGCGCTGTTGGCCTGACTGGGTACGCTCTCAAAGGCCAATTGCGACGGCAGCCGGTCGTAGTTCGCATCATCGAAAATCAATTCCGCCAGGTTATCAGTGCCCGGCGTAACGACTGAGCCATCGCGCTTGGATACGGCATAAGCATTCAGGCTCAGGGTCTGCCCGCCGTTTTTGATAATAGCGTTGCCGGTCAGCCAGTTGAATTGAATCGGCTTGCCAGTCGCATCGGTCGCCAGCGCCATCAGATAGCCGCGCGTACCCGGATCAAGATCGCTCATCAAAAAGTTAGTGGTCTGTTGCGGAGCCAGACAGATTTGCAATTCATTCACCTGACAGGTCGAACCCGCTACGAGAAACATACGCACGTGAGCGTTGGTCGCCGGGTGCGTATTGGTAAGCGTGATTTGCGTATCTTCGCGCTGGCTGTTGCTCGCGTTGGAACTGTAACGATGAAACAGCAACAGCGAACCGGGTTTTTGATCGTTCACCGAAGCGCCCGCGCCGAACGCCATGACCTTGAGTCCGATGAACGTAATCGCGGGCGTGAGCAGCGCAACGTTCGACCTGCCGACCAGGCCAGCGGAAAGTTCCCACAGCAAGCGATATTGTTGTGGCGCAATGGCGACGGCATCTAGGTCGGCGTTGCCCGGACTCAACGTAACGTTGGGCAACAGTTGCGATTCGCCCACTTCGCCCGGATAGAACGCCGCGACTTGCAAGGCATCGCCGGGGTTGTTGAATTGAAACGCGCGGCTGAAATTCAATTTGCTCGTTGCCACGAGTTGTTCGCCGCGCAACAAGTGAACCTTGAGCGAAGTCCCCGCTGGCACGTCCAACGACGTAGCCTTGAGCAACAGGCTGCCCGGACTCAGGGGAAAAGTAGCCGTTTCGTCAAAGTTCAGATAAACAATGTCACCGGCCTGCGCGACAGTGAAACCGACACTCAGACACAAACACAAAACCATCCGGCGGCAAGCGCAATTCAGGGTTTTCGACATGGCGAAGCTCCTTTAGATCAAAAATGTAGAGAGCGGGAAACGATGGGGAATTTGATGACTTCGGGGGAAGGCTTAATCAGGTATTTCGATACGGGCAGTAAGGAATGCGCGGTCAATCTAACACAGCCTGGCGGCGGCGCGAAAATAATCTTTGGAGTGCTGCGGCTTTGACGCAGCACTCCAAAAAGTCATTTGCTTTCCGGCGGGATGCCACTCGCGCCCATCGGTTGGACGAGGCCGTTTTGAATGGCGTAATGCGTCAGTTCGGCGTTGTTGCGCAAACGCATTTTGCTCAGGATGCGCGCGCGATAAGTGCTGACGGTTTTGACACTGAGGTCGAGCGTTTCGGCGATTTCGCTCACGGTTCTGCCGAGGGCGATGCCTTTCAACACTTGCAGTTCACGTTCAGAAAGTAACTCAGGGCGTGGGCGTTCGTGATTTTCGGGAAAGGCGAGTCGTTCGGCCAGCGTCTGGCTCACATAACGCCCTCCTTCTACGACCTTGCGCAAGGCGTTGAGCAATTCTTCGGGCGCGGTCTCTTTGGTGAGATAGCCCGACGCGCCCAGCTTGAGCGCGCGCATGGCGAACTGATCTTCGGGATGCATGCTCAACATCAAACAGGGCAACGCCGGAAAATCACTTTTGATTTCGGTCAGCAAGTCCAGTCCGTTTTTATCGGGCATGGTCAAATCCAGCACGATGGCGTCCCACGGCTTTTGGCGGATCAGATGCATCGCCTGCGTAGCGTTTCCGGCTTCAGCCGATTCCCAATAGTCAGATTCTTCGGCGATGATTTGCTGCAAGCCGCGACGCACAACGGCGTGGTCGTCCACAATTAAGACCTTATACATTTTCCCTACTCCTCTTTCTTGTGTAGCTGATTACTGCTTGTTGATGGTGTGTGCGTAACGAAACGATTGGTAGAACACGTAGCACGGACTTCAGTCTGTGGACGTAGCGTGGACTTTAGTCCGCGCGGTCTTACTGGTTTGGTAAAGCGCAG
>JAYSVR010000284.1:0-18131 GCA_043718445.1 Acidobacteriota bacterium
CATCGTCAGCGACGACACCGCCGCCGGTTCGAGCTTCCTGCTGCGCGACCGCGAAATCCTGCGCATCTCGCGCTCTTACGGGCGCGTACGCTTCGTCAACCAAGTCACCAGCCTCAAGACCGAAGACCACCGCTTCATCGCCAACGAAGCCGAACTAACTTATTACTCCAACGAAACCGGCGAACTCGTCGGCCAATCGAAATACCACGACCGCTACGAAAAAGTGGGCGCTTATTGGCTCCCCCTCGAACGCCTCAAAGAAGAATTCGCCAAAGGCAAAGCGAGTAATGCTGCGTTGGTGTTGCGCAATGTCAGGTATGAAAAATAAGGCCGGATGAATCTAACCCCATCACCCAACCTTCGCATTACTGTTACCGCAACGTGATGAAAGACCTTTTACATCCGAAAGGTGGCTTGTTCATTTTCTTTGGCAGAGCCTTTCCGCACATCACTACGGCACTGCCGCAAAGAAAATGAAATGCCGTTCTTTGATTAGGTGCAACCATGCGCTTGGTTTTATTTCCAACTCGGTCTTACAATGCAGGTGCTAGAAATGAAACGCAACAAGCCAAAATCCGATTACAGACAAAGGCTCACGCAATATGAAATGGATCGCTATATTTAGTTGTTTGTTCGCAGGGTTGACTGCCTTTGGCGGCATTTGGGCAGCTTTTAAACAGGAAAAGGATAAGGCTACTGATGCCGCAGACCACCTTAAATTTCAAAAATGGCTGCTTCGCCATCCAGCCTCATTAGTTCTATTGGGAAGCCTTTTGGGAGCGGGAGCCAGCGTTTGGGGAGTATTACTCCAAGAGAATGAAAAAAGAGCCGATAAAGTACAAGTATCAGAAAAAGAAAAGGAGGTTGCTAACCAAAACGCAGATTTTGAGAGAGAGCTTCGAAGTCGAGCAGACGCGCAGCTTCTTTTACAACGTGAACTTGCGGATAAAAGCGATGAAAATTCAAAATCTCAAAGCAAACTAAGAGAAAAGAGCGATAAAATCGCCGAAGCGCAAGTACAGTTAAGGAAAAAAAGCGACGAAATTGCATCCCTAAATAAAGAAATAGCTGAAGCGCAAGTAAAATTGAGAGAAAAAAGCGATGAGATTGTCTCAACAGTAACTGGTGGAAATAGCTATTGCCGTGTCATTCTTTCTAAACCAATTGGAAACCTGGAAGCTGAAATAATACTCTTTAATGTAGGGAGGTTCCCTGTATACGATGTGATTGTATATATAGCTGATTCAATTGCAGCAAAAAAGACTTTAGATAGAAAAAAGACTTTCGACCAAATGATGGGAAAAAAAGAACAGTTAGCTGCTAACACTTTTTCTGATTACCTTAACGCTTTGTCTTCAGCTATAAAAACAATATCAATAGGCACTCTTGCCAGTGAAGGAGGACAGCTTATTGGCGAGCTTAAACTTCCCTACCCTGAAAAAGCATCGTATACAATTCATATTATCGCTCGAAACGGCACAGTTGTTCAGCAAATAGAATTTCTCCGAGTTAATGGGAACTGGGAGACTGCCAGCAGGATTTACTTTAATGACAAACTTATCAAAGAAGAGGTTGACAACCGGTTTCCTCGTAATGCGATAGGGCAGGTTGAGTGGGAATGAATAGCTATAAAATCGCTACCCGAAAAAAAATGGTGAATATCGAAGGTATAACATAACCGCCGCCCATCGCTGAATTCGCTGCGCTATCTATCTGACTCAATCACTTCCAACACCATAACAATCATCTCGTACCTGCCTGCCGTGAAGTTCAGCCAACGGGTCTGCTGCCCTTGCCGAATTCGCCCCCCGCGCCGATCTCCACCTGTCGTCATTCATCCGCCACCAACCAGTTTGGGAAAGCAACTGCGCGCCAGATGCCGTAGCCGCTTTACGCTCGCCCGCGCTTCGGCAGGCCCGGTAGCGCAATCTGCCGAGATTGCGCCGCGTGGTGAGTTACGGCATTGATTGCGTCCACCAACTCCACGGCTTCGGTATTTGAAGCTGCGCAATCTCGGCAGATTGCGCTACCTTTCCTGCCATTGCTGAAGATTACCGAAGCAAAGAAGCCTGGTGTTTAGGTGAGCGCAGACGGCGTGAAAAATTCCGGCGTAGCTGAAAAGAACGCCGCCAGTTTTTTGATCGGCGTTTTGCTGGGTTTGGGTTTGCCCGAATGGTTTGTGAAGTCACGCGGCTTCACCAGCCTTCGTAAGCCAAGTCAGGCTTGCTGTTTCTGCCATTGCATAACACGGGCGTGAATATCGTCAATGTTCGTCTCGCCCCAATAGTCTTTGAGTTCCGCCACCGAGTCGCCTTTCCCGCGTTCGAGCAACACGACGAATTGCGTAGCTTGCGGCAAGCACAAATGTTCAACCAACACTTTCTAGCCTTGCGCCAACAATTCGGCGGGTTCGTTCGATAAAGCAGTTGAGGTATTCATTCAATTTCTCCTTTTTTCAGTTTTTGCGCGAAAAGACGCGGGTTCATTGCGGAAAAATAAGTTTGTCTCGCGGGCGTCGTCAGTTTTTTACTATTGCCATCTTCCTGATGGTTATGTTTTATTGCCTGCGGAAAGGCTGTCGAACTTCTTCGTGATGGCCTTATCACCCGCACCTAAAAGCCTTTCATCCCCCAACAATGATTATGAGTTTTCTCCCGTTCGCCTTGCCGGAAATCGGTGAAGAAGAAATTGCCGAAGTCGTAGACACCATGCGCTCGGGCTGGCTGACCACCGGGCCGAAGACTGCGCGGTTTGAGTCCGATTTCGCTGAATACATCGGCGGCGACGTAACGGCGCTGGCAGTGAATTCAGCGACAGCCGGTTTGCATCTGGCGCTCGAGGCCTGCGGCATTGGGGCGGGCGACGAAGTCATTACGACGCCTTACACCTTCACCGCGACGGCAGAAGTCATTCGCTATCTGGGCGCTCATCCTGTGTACGTAGACATTGATCCCGCGACACTCAATCTCAATCCAACGTTAATCGAAGCCGCCATCACGCCGCGCACCAAAGCGATTATCCCGGTGCATTTTGGCGGACTGGCTTGTGCGATGGACGCGATCATCGCTATCGCGCGGCGTCACAACTTGCGCGTGATCGAAGACGCCGCGCACGCGCTGCCTACGACCTATCAAGGCACAATGATTGGTTCGCTCGACACAGACGCGACGGTGTTTAGCTTTTATGTGACCAAGACGATTGCCACGGGCGAAGGCGGAATGATCGTGACGCGCAATGCCGAATTGGCGAAACGCTGCAAGGTGATGCGCTTGCATGGCATCAGCCGCGATGTGTTTGATCGTTACACGACGACCAAGCCCTCGTGGCATTACGAAGTCATCGCGCCGGGCTATAAATACAACATGCCCGACCTGGCGGCGGCTATCGGATTGCAGCAACTCAAAAAAGCCTGTCGCTTTCAGGTGCAGCGCCAAACGATGGCGGAACGATATGATTCGGCGTTGGCTGACTTGCCGCTGCAACGACCTCCGCACGCTCAGGCGAATGACGTACACGCCTGGCATTTGTACGTCATTCGCCTGACCGACGAAGCGCCGTTGAGTCGTGAGGCATTCATCGAACAAATGGCGGCGCGCGGCATTGGTTGCAGCGTACATTTCATTCCGTTGCACCTGCATCCTTATTGGCGCGATACCTATGGCTTGCGGCCTGAGCAATTTCCCGCCGCGCAAGCTGCGTATGAAAAAGCCGTCAGTTTGCCGTTGTATACGCGGATGACGGAAGCAGACCAGACGCGCGTGATTGAGGCTACACGAGCGTTGTTGACAAGTGCGAAAGCACAAACAGTCTCGTAACAAAACACTTCTTACGTCACTTCAACGTCGCACGGGAAGCCGTGTTCGTGGCTTGTCGCCTTGCCCCCAGAAAGAAAGGCGATGGGCCTCAGCCCCTTACGACTTGATGGAATACATTAACAATCAATTCAGCGAGTACCTTTAGAAAGACAGACAAAAATTAATGTGCGGGCAACGTGAGACGGTTAGAGTCGCTCTAAGGCCGCGTTGACAAATTGATAGCTTAGGTTTTTTCGCTGGCGTGCCCCGCTGGCGCGAACGACTAACTTCGAGCCACTTCAAGGTTGTTGAATCCTCTTGCTACAACCCGCGAGCCTTGACTCTTTCCTTTTTCACGCCATCTGCACCGATCCCTGACGTTTTTCTAAACTCAATACTTGCGCCTGACCAACGACGCATGAATGCACTGCCCAAAGAAAGCCGCCTGACAGTGGCTGTGCCAGACCTTACCGCAACGCCGCGCAAGGCGAAGCGTTGCCTTGATCTGGCGCTGGCAGTTCCCGGTGTCGTGATATTCGCGCCGCTGTTCGTGCTGTTGATGATCTTTATCAAACTGGATTCGCGCGGCCCGGCGTTCTTTCGCCAAGTGCGTATCGGTCGCCACGGTCAGCCTTTTCGCATCTTCAAATTTCGTACGATGGTTGCCGATGCCGAAGCGCGCGGCGCGCAAATTACGGTGGGCGCGGATCAACGCATTACGAAAGTTGGGCAGTTCTTGCGGCGCAGCAAACTCGACGAGTTGCCGCAGTTGTTAAACGTGGTCAAAGGCGAAATGACGCTGGTGGGCCCACGGCCTGAAGTGCCGCGTTATGTGGCGCAATACGGCGAAGCCGAAAAGCCGCTGCTGGCGCTCACGCCCGGCATTACCAGTTTGGCTTCGCTGCAATTCCGCCACGAGAGCGAATTGCTGGCGGCTCAAGCCGATCCCGAAACTTTTTATTTGACACAAGTGATGCCCGAAAAAGTACGCATTGATCTGGCGTACGCTCGACGGGCAACCGTGATGAGCGATCTGGCCGTAATTGCCAAAACGCTTTCTTGCCTGTTTTCCTGAATTGATTTCCTAAAACCGGTTTTTCTTGCCGAAAAGCTGGCCGCTTACTTTAGGTACCGTCCCAGATCTTTACGGTGTGCCCCACCTACACAAATTGGTTAAGCATTTTATTTGGGTGGTGCCAAATCATGATGAACAAAGCTACACTGGCGCAGCATGCTGCGTATTTGCAGTCGCAATCTAACCGGGCGGAATCTCGCCGGGGTTTCACAGAAAACTTTATGCAACGCGGACTCAAAAAATGGCTGGCGCATTCCGTCCTGAATCGCCGACTGCAAATGGCACTTGACGGCGTTGTCGCGGGATTGTGTTTCGTCACCGCGCACTTGCTGCGTTTTGACGGTTGGCCGCCGCAAACTGAACTGCGCCGCCTGGTTTTCTTTCTGCCCTATTTGATCGTAGCGCGGCTCGCCGTCAGCCATTTCACCGGCCTGTATAAACGCATCTGGCGTTACGTCAGCCTGCCCGATGCGCTGCATCTGGCGAACGTCGTCGCCATCGTTTCGACGGGCCTGCTGGCCTTGCGTTTGATTTTCGCCGACACCGAAGAACTATTGACCGTACCTATCGGCGTTATCGGCATGGATTTCGTACTCACGACCGTGAGCCTAATCGGTACTCGTTTGTTATGGCGCGTGCTGTGCGAAAACGCTTCGCGGCCTTCGATTACCCAACCGCTACAACACCAGCGCGTGCTGTTAGTCGGCGCGGGCGAAGCAGGCATTATGACTGCGCGCGAAATTACCCGCCGTCCTGACCTGGGGATGACCGTGTGCGGTTTCGTGGACGATGAACCCAGCAAAGCGAACACGATCATTCAAGGCCACAAGGTGTTAGGCACTACCGAAAATCTGCCGGAACTCGTCGCCGCGCTCGGCATTGATCAGGCCGTCATTGCCATTGCCACCGCCCAACGGCGTACGTTGCGGCGTATCGTCAGCTTGTGCGATACGGCAAAAGTCCCGGTCAAAATCATTCCAGGCTTGCACGAAATCATCGGCAACCACGTGACGATCAGCAACGTTCGCCCCGTTGAAATCGAAGACTTGCTCGGACGCGACACGATTGATGTCGAAAACTGGCTGGCTTCCAGCAAGAGCAGTTATGTGCGCAAACGCATTCTCGTGACCGGCGCGGGCGGTTCGATCGGACGTGAACTCTGCCGCCAATTGCTGGCGCTTGATCCGGTTTCGATCATCATTCTCGACAAAGACGAAAACGCCGTCTTCGAAGCCGACCGCGACATGCGCCAATGGCTGACCGAACAAAACGCGACGGGCATTCAGGTCACGCCCGTCATTTGCGACTTGCGGATGATCGGACGCTTGCGCGGTGTATTCGACAAACATCGCCCGGAAGTCGTCTTCCACGCCGCCGCGCACAAGCACGTACCGCTGATGGAAAGCAACGTCGCTGAAGCCATTCTCAACAACATCACTGGTGCGCAAAGGCTGCTCGAAGTTTGCGACGAATTCAACGTGCCGCGTTGCGTGCTGGTTTCGACTGACAAGGCCGTCAATCCGACCAACATCATGGGCGCGACCAAGCGCGTTGCTGAGTTGCTGTTTCAACGGCAGGCGCTCACGCTCAACGGCAGCAGCCAGTATTCGTGCGTGCGGTTCGGCAACGTACTCGGTTCACGCGGCAGCGTCGTACCGATCTTCCGCGAACAAATCAAAGCGGGCGGCCCGGTCACGATCACTCACCCTGAAGTCGAACGCTTTTTCATGACGATTCCCGAAGCGGCGCAATTGATTATTCAAGCGGGAGCCTTAGGCCAGCGCGGCGAAATTTTCGTGCTGGACATGGGCGAATCCGTCAAGATGGTAGACATGGCGCGCGATATGATTCGGCTTTCGGGCCTAACCATTGGCGAAGACATTGATATTGAATTCACCGGCTTGCGGCCCGGCGAAAAGATGAAAGAGGAATTGCTGATTGCCGAAGAGGGCACGCAAACCACCAAACACGAGAAGATTTTTGTTGCGCCGCCTTTGCAGTATGATTTCGTGCGCCTCGACGATGTCGTAGGCCAACTCGTTCTCGCTGCCGAGATCGGCGACGAAGAAGAAATTTATCGGCTCTTTACCGCAATGCAGATCGGCTTTCGATCTTCGCGCAGTTGGCCTCAACTGGCAGTGCGCAACAGTGGCAACCTATCAGAACTCGAACTCGCGCTGCCGTCTCGTTAATGGCTAACGGTCGGCAAACGGCGCGCGTCAACCGATCCGAACGCTTTTTACGTAACAGGTAACGCATGCAAAAACGCTTCCCTCCCATCCGCACGCTGAGTGTTCTTTTCACGTTCGCGCTGATTTTCAATTGGGTAGGGCAGGTTAGTAACCTGCCCTACCTTTTTGCTCAAGCTCAGGTTGTGGGGCAGGTTGGGAACCTGCCTCACAACGCTGCCGCCACTCGCCGCAATCTCGGACTCGTGTTCGACAAGCTACGCGCCCGCAAAACCGTGACGGTCGCCTTCTTCGGCGGTACGCACGCCGCCGCCGAAAGTAAAGAAACTAAAACGCCTTATCGCACGCACGTCATCAACTGGTTCAAACAACAATACCCGCAAGCACGCATCAATGAATTGAATGCCGCCGTGTCAGGCACGGGCATCAGTTACGCAGCCTTGCGCGCGCGCCGCGACGTGATTGCATACAAACCCGATCTGGTCTTGCTGGATTTCGCGCTGCCAGAAAATGCCGAAGCTCCGCCGACGGAAGAAGCCTATAAAAAGGCGCTCGAAGGCGTGCTGCGTCAGTTGCTGATCGTGCCGCAACCGCCCGAAATCGTGTTGCTGCATGCTCCGAATTCACGTGTCGAATGGAGCGAAGCCATTGCGGCACATTACCAATTGCCTACGCTTAATCTGACAGCAACGGGTGACGACTTGCATAAAGGCTACGGCCAACAACTCACGACCTTCTTTGCCGCGCAAGCTGGACTGACTGCGACGCCGCTGTTGCGCAACCTGCCCAATCCATTGGTCAGCGACGAAATGAATTACGGCGAATTCAAGGCCCTCGCCGAAATCAAACACAGCGCACTTTGGAAAACCGATAACAACAACGACCGCAACTTACCTGCCGTTTTGCTGGCGAGCGATAAGGCAGGCGCCACGCTTGATCTGTTTTTTGACGGCACGGTTTTGGGTTTTACGTTTCTGGCAGGCCCGCAAGGCGGCACGTTTGAAGTCTTGATTGACGGCAAGCCTGCGCCTGCGCCCCTGACGAAAGTGGATTGCTACGCCACGAGTACACAATTGCAGGCGCGCCTCATTCCCGGCGGCCTGCCGCAAGGCGAACATAAACTCACCATTCGCGTCATCGGCGAAAAGAATCCGAAAAGCAGCGGCAATCAAATCAAACTCGGCTCAATGTTGGTGGGCGGCCAGCGTCCTGAGAAGCTCTAAAACCATTTCAAATAAGACCGCCCTTTCATTCCTCTGTCTTGCTTCCCTTACCCTATCGGCAACAGAAGCAAGACGCGGAAAATTTCAATTAAACTTATTCCTCAGCACATATACGCGCATCCACTCGGCACCCACTCCCTACCCGCTAACCTCCAGTTGGCACGCCTGTCAGAGAAAGTAGGCCGCAATGGGAATCGAAATCACCCCCTCAGTCCGTGACTTATTGGCGTATCATCCTTACTTTTCGCGCCAGTCGCTGACCGCTCGTAACAAATATTAGCGCGAATTCCTCGCCACCGTCGTCATCATCACCGTGAGTACGGCTTACCTGTTAGGGGACAAACTTACGACGTATTCTGACCAGGCGCGGCTCGATTTTGTGACACCGAGAGTGGCGAGACCGCTGATGCGTCCGATCTGGGCTTGGTCGATCACGCCGATTTCGCTCAACACCAGCGAGAATTGCAGCACCTGCACAAAATAAATCGTAGCCATTCCCAACATCACTGCGCAGATTACCACGACCATCGCACGGAAACGGCTCGCCCTTAGCACTGGCTGCTGCTTGTGCGCGGCGTTCCGGTTCCCACAGCGAAAACACACCGAGCAACAAAATCGGAAACGCTAACGCATAAAGCGCAAACGGCCATTGCCAGCCTTGCGCCGCGAGCCTGCCGCTGCGAGGTTGGCATTGAGCAAGGTGCTGGCGTTGTATCGTTCGGGCAGCGTCACTGGTTTCCTGCGGTTTTGAGGGCGTAAGAAAGTCCAGCGCCAAACTTGAACAGCGGCGCTTTTGAATCGTAGGGCAGGTCTTCCAACTGCGCGCGCACGGCATCCATTGACGAAGGCATTTCAAACGGCAGCCTGCCCGTCGGATTGAATTTTCCCAGCAACACGTCGAACAGCGCTTCGTCGCTCACGCCAAACGTCGCCAGCAACGCCGCCGCCTCATTCGCCAGTTCGGGAATCACCAGCGGGCGTTCGAGAAACATCACGATGATCGTCGGTTTCTTTTTCATCAACGTGACGAGCGGCGCGATTTGCGCAGCAGGCAAGGTCAGGTCGAGTGGTGCGCCCGTGTTCTGCCCCAGATAGCCCGCATCGTTTTTGGCCGCGACGCGCACGATGCATACATCGGCATCATCGGGGTTGCTCGTCGAGACATAGCCGTATTGCGCAGCGACTGAAGCATCAATGCCTTCGACATACATCCGCGCGCCGCGTTTTAGTGGCAGCAGGTTGTTGTCATTCTTGAGTAACACGATGGATTTGCGTTGCGCCAGATCGGCGCGTTGCTGAAATTCTTTTTTGCGCACGGTGCGCGCCGCCTCGTCAGGGTTGGCGTAAGGGTTCTCAAAAATGCCGAGCTGAAAATAGACGCGCAGAATGCGGCGGGCTGATTCGTCAAGGCGGGCTTCGGTTAACTGACCCTCTTTCATCAACTGCACAATGATTTCGGGCGTCAGGTCGCCGCCGATGCGATCTACTCCGGCTTCGATGGCTTTTTTGTATCGGTCTTTGAGCGACAGCGTTTCAACGCCCCACGGCATGCTGGTCGAAATACCGGTGTCGGAATTGATGACGCCGGTGTAACCCAACTTGTTGCGCAACAGGTCGGTGACGATTTCTTTGTTATAAGCCATCCCGACTTCTTCGCTCGTGATGCCTCTGGGGATGGCGTAATACGGCATAATCATCGCCGTACCTTCTTTGATTGCCGCCCGCCACGGCGTCAGATGATATTCAAGATTCCTGCCTGGATAGACCTGATTTTTGCCGAAGGGAAAATGTGCATCCTGCCCGTCATCAGCGGGGCCAGCGCCAGGGAAGTGTTTGGTCGTCAGGGCTACGCTGTGCGGCCCCAACGCCTTGCCCTGAAAGCCGCGGATGCACGCCGTAATCAGTTCCGCCGTCAGGTTCGCATCTTCGCCAAACGTTTCTTTGTAACGGTTCCAGCGCGGCTCGGTGGCTACGTCGGCGGTCGGATGATAGGCACCGCGCAAGCCGAGTGAGACGTATTCCTGCGCAGCGATGCGAGCAAATTCTTCAACTAACGCCGGGTCACGCATTGCCGCCAATCCCAATGTTCCCGGCCACGCCGAGAGCGCGCCATTGGCTTCGCTGATGCCGAAAACAGCGCCTTGTCCAAACGTATTGCGCGGGTTGGTCACGAATAACACCGGCACACCGAGGCGCGAGCTTTCGGCCAACTGTTGCACGCCGTTGAGCCAGTTCACCATCGCTTTAGGCGCAAGGTTGTCGCGGTTGATGAACTGCCGGATATTACGTTTCAAAATGCCATCCGCTGTCGCGGGCGACACCATCGAGGGCGGCCCCGGATTGAAAGGATTGACCATAAACGTCGGCTGTTCGCTGATCGTGTTGTTCGGCCCCACGGTCAACGAAGGCCCAACCATTAAGCCCGCTTTTTCTTCGACACTCATTTGCGCAACGAGATCATTGACACGCACGTCGAGCGGCAAGCGCCAGTCTTCATATTTGTCTAGCTTGTCGTTTTTGTTGAGGTCTTTGAAAAGCAACCCGTCAACGCGCAGCACTTCGGCGACGCGGGTGCCGAGTTCAGGTTGCGTTTGCGCTAAGCCGGTGAGCGTCAACGCTATGAGGATCATCATCAGGCAGGTAGTTTTTTTCATCACGAAAGAGTTCCTTCCACATCAATGCTGCGATTTCAGCAGCCCTTGTATTTGCAGCCATTCGCCAAAACGCTCAACCCAGCCGTCTACCGGCAAGCCGCGTTTGACCATACCGAAGCCGTGTCCGCCTTGCGAATAAATATGCAACTCGGCGCTGTGTCCGGCGGCTTTCCACGCCAGATAAAGTTGGGCGCTGCTGACCGAAGCCACCGGGTCATCGCTGGCGACGGCAATAAACAGCGGCGGCGCATCTGCCACGACGGTTTGATTGTTCGTATTGCCGCCATAAATCGGCGCGGCAAAATTCGGACGGCTCGCCGCGTCGTTTTTCATGACTACGCCCATCGTGAGCATGCCGCCCGCTGAAAAGCCCATCAGGCCGATGCGGTCGGGCGCGATGCCCCATTCGGCGGCGCGTTGGCGCACTAGGCGGAGGGCTTGCTGTCCATCAGCGATGGCGAATTCAACAGCCTGTTGCCGTGCGGGGTTGGGCGCGGGCGGAGTTGCGGTAGTTGGCGCAGGCGCTGAGGAAGCCGCTGTCGCGCTATTCATCGCGGCGGCTCGGTTGCGGTATTCTTCTTCAGTGCCTGAATCCATCAGCCGATATTTGAGGACAAATGCCGCGACGCCGCGTGATTGCAACCAACGCGCCATGTCCGCGCCTTCTTTTTCCATCGCCAGATGCATGAAGCCGCCGCCCGGCGCGACGATGATCGCTGTGCCGTTGGCTTTGCCGCGTTCGGGCAAGTAAGCCGTCAACGTAGGCTGCGTCACATTACGAATCCGCGTTTGTTTGTCGGGATTGACGAACGAAACTTCTTTTTGTTTGGCGTTTTCTGAACCGGGTGCGACTCCGGGATACAACGGAATCACGGGTTGTTGCGCGCTAGCAAGGGCGGATAAGCACAGCAACAAGACTGCGATGCGACAGGATGTTTGGTAGAAATTAGTTCTTGTCATAGGTCTCTTTATTCTTTCAGGTTTATTTGCCTAGATGTTGATGGAAGAAGCGAGCCACCTCTTGCCAGATTTCTACGGACTCAGGGGCTTGAAAAAGCCCAACGTAAAGCGTGTGAGACATCGCCTCGAAAACGTGAAGCTGCGCTTCTACTCTCGCCTGACGTAATTTGCGATGGACGCGCACAGTGTCACTGAGAAAAATATCCCGAGCTGCTGCTGACCGGAAATCTTGCCGGACAAAAACCGCGCGCGCGTGGGCATTGCCAATACGCCAAGCAATAACCCCAACGCAAATAAAGACCGCGCGAGCGAAAGCTGGTGACGGATGTTCACAGGATTTTCTCCTAGACAAATTTGGCAGGCAAGAAAAAGGATTATCAATTCGTTTGTTTCGCGTTCAGTTCTTCTCGACTGAAGCCTGCGATCTGTTTGTAGCGCCCCGCAATCTCTTCCAATTCAGCTTGTGAGATTACGTCATACAAATTCGTGAAACCGTTCGCCGCGCGGTTCGCGCCAAATCAACTGGCCGAACTTGTTGAAATAAATCAGCTCTGCCGTCGCGATGCCGGTGGCTGCCAGCTTGGCGTCAAGCCCCAACGCCGTCAGCACGCGCACGGAATGCGGCAACAGGTTGATGCCCACACCCAGCGGACGAATTTCAGCGGCAGACTCGAACAAGCACACTTCGATGCCCGCGCGCGCTAAACAAAGCGCCGCGACTAATCCGCCGATGCCACTGCCTGCGATCAGAACTTTCATAGAATGAAATGAAAAGTGATAAGAGTTTTGCCACGGGCTTCCCGCCAATTCGTTAGCGTATTTCCCCGCTTACTTCGGCCTGACTTGATGCGCAATATAATACGAGTGATTTTTTAGACGCAAGCGAACCATAATGCGTTTCAGATTGACGCTTTCGCTGCGCGCAATATAATGCAGCCCGCTATGCAAAACCCTAAAATCCCTAAGCCGTCAAAACCGCCGTCAAAACCTAAAGACCTGCTGCTGACTGGCGTCGGACAACGCGTACGCGCCCTGCGACAGGAACAAACGCTGACCGTCAATGAACTGGCCGCGCGCGCTGCCCTCTCGCAACGATTCATCAACCAGATCGAAGCGGGCGAAGCCAACATCTCTATCGCCAAACTGGCGCAAGTCGCCACCGCCCTGGGACGCGCATTACCTGATTTGCTGGGGCCTTCTCACCACGATCACAGCTTGCGCGCGCGCACCTGGCGTATGCTCAACCAATGCAACGACGAAGACTGGCGCGCGCTGCACGAATGGCTGGCGCAACGGCAAGGCGCAGCGTCGCCCGCACTGTTCGTCGCGCTCATCGGCTTGCGCGGCGCGGGCAAATCTACGGTTGGGCCGTTGCTGGCCAAGCGGCTCAAAACCGAATTTATCGAACTGGATCAAATGGTCGAAGAAGCCGCCGGGCTGTCGCTGGCTGAGATTTTCACTACGCACGGCGAGCGGTATTTTCAAAAGCTGGAACGCGAAGCCTTGCAGAAAATGTTGGCGACTTCGACGGGTTGCGTCTTTGCGCCGGGCGGCTCTGTCGTCAGCGACGCCGCCAGTTGGAGCCTCATCAAACAACGTTGCGTGACGGTTTGGCTGCACGCCACGCCCAAAGAGTTTTTGCAACGTATGCTCAAAGCGGGCGAAACCCGCCTGACCGGTCGCCCCACCGTAATGACCGATATGAAAGCCTTGCTCGCACGGCGAGAGCCGCTTTACGCCGAATCGGAAATCACGATCAAAACCACCGGCAAGTCGCCTTCATCCGTCACCGCCGCCATCTGCAAGGCGCTGCCTGCCAATTAGTAGTGACGACTTTAGTCGTTCCGCGCTTCGGCACGTCACAACAACTGAAGTCGTCATTATCTTCAAGCTGATTTCAATGTAATCACGGCATCAGTCAACGGTTCGTCATAAAGTTGCGCAACCCATTCAGCGCGGCGCTCCAACACGGCGCGTTGATTTACGTATCCCTTATCGGTGATCTCGCCCGCATCAATCGAAGCAGGCTCAGACAACAACAGCGCGCCCGTCGCATACGTCGAACTGCCACCGCCTTCGGCTTTGAGTTGCGCCAGCCCCGCGCTTACGCAACCACGCACCCGCGCATCCATCAATAAATTTGGCAATAAATTTGGGAGCAATTCATCTGACTCATTCAACTCAGGGCAACGACTGCGACAGCCCGCCAGATTCGGGAAAATCAAAAAGCGTATCTCAGCACGGTCGTGTCCGGCGACGACGATGTCTTGCGCTACGGGCGCGAGCGCGGCGAGGGCTTTGACGCGCAACGTGCCGGTTTGCACCCACGTACCGCTTGTCAGCTTGAACTCTTCGGCCACGCGCCCGGCAAATTCGATGCCCTGAGTCGGATCGGCTTCGTTCGCCCAACGTCCGGCGTCGCCCATTCGGTAAAAGCCTTCTTCATCAAACGCCGCAGCGGTTAATTCAGCGCGCCGCCAATAACCCGGTGTGACGTTTGGCCCATTAACCCGCAATTCATATTTGCCCGCGTGCGGCGTAGGAACCAGCTTGAGTTCATTGCCCGGCGTAGGCAGCCCAATCACGCGCGCATTCACCGGCTCGAAATGCACTAACGTAACTTGCGGCGCAGTCTCGGTCGCGCCCCAGCCCGAAGTCATACGCACGCGCTTGCCGGTCGCCAACACCGAAACGCGTTCGAGCCGCTCCCACAAATGCGCGGGCAAAGCCGCTCCGGCGTATTGCATGACTTTGAGGCGCGAGAAAAAGTTCATACGCAAGGCTTCGTCATTTTCGAGAAAGGGGAGCAAGGCTTCATAACCGCGCGGTACGTTGTAATAAAGCGTCGGCGCGATTTCGCGTAAGTTGCGCACCGTCTTTTCGATCAAGCCCGGCGCGGGTTTACCTTCATCCAGATAAAACGTGCCGCCGTTGACGAGAGCTACGCCGAAGTTGTTGTTGCCACCCGCCGTATGATTCCACGGCAGCCAGTCAACCAACACGGGCGGCTCTTCTTGCAAGAAAGGCCACGCCTGCCGCAGCGTCTGCTGATTTGAGCAAAGCATTCGTTGCGTATTGATGACGGCCTTAGGCTCGCCCGTCGAACCCGACGTCAGCAAAAACTTGGCAATCGTGTCAGGCGTGAGCGCAGCAAAGGCGTGCTGGACTGTCGCCGCGTCTTCGTCTCGTAACAGCGCATCGAATAAGGTCGTCGCCGCGTCGCCATTACGTGCCGCGACTAACTCAAATTCAAAGTCGTGCAACGCCGCCAAAGCCGGTGCGAATCGTTGCGCGTCATCAACGAACACCAACCCCGGCGTGAGTAGCGCGAACACCGCTCGCAGTTTTTGATAATCGCGCGACAGCAACGAATAAGCCGCTGACACGGGCGCGACGGGTACGCCAATGTGCATGGCCGCAAGTGCGAGCAAGGCATGCTCGATTGAATTTTCTGACAGGATGACGACAGACCGTTCGGCTGAAAGCTCGCGCGACAAGAGCGCCGTTGCCAACGCGCGCACGCGCCGCAACGTTTCGGCAAAGCTAAGGGTACGCCACGCCTCACCGTCGCGTTGCGCGAGATAAGTTTGATCTGGGCGTTCAACGGCCCAGCGTTCCAGATGTTCGCCGAGACAGCGCGCATAGGGTTGCAAGGGTTCCGGCGAACGCAGCACCAATACTCCGTCAGCGCGCGGTTCCACTTGCACCTGCACTGGTAAAAAGTTCACGGGTATAAAATCAAAACTTGCACTCACTGGCATGTCTTTACGGCCTGATGATGACTAGTGATTACTAAAGTGATCGCTTGATGAGGTGAGCGCGCAGCATAATGCTGAAGTATGCTGCGGTGCAATCAGGTAGGATCACGCAATATAGTTCGCCACTAAAACACACCGAACCTGCGAACTTGACGCTTACGCCAGCCAGTTCAAACACGGCGGCCTCATTCGTTTTCAGGTTCTGGTTTGCCCACCGGGCCGCGCGGTTGGTTCGCTTTGGGCAGGCTCTTGGCGAGTTCGGCTTTCACCTTGTCGTATTTTTTATCGCCCGCGATGTTCGTCCATTCGTTGGGGTCTTTGGTTTCGTCGTAAAGCTCTTCGCCGCCGCCGTTGTATCGAATGTAGCGCCATCGCGCCGAACGCACCGCGTGGTTATTAAACTCATGTGTAGTGAGCGCAGCGCGCTCCCATTTCGCGGTGGGGTTGGCGAGCAAGGGCTTGATACTGACGCCTTCAACATGTTGGGGGATCGGCAAGCCGCACAGTTCAGACAGGGTCGGATAGATGCTCATGAAATCTACGGTGCGCTTTGACACGGTTCCCGCTTTGGTGACACCCGGCGCTACCCAAATGAATGGTGCGCGCGTGGGTTCTTCCCACAGCGCGAACTTGCGCCAGTGATGTTTTTCGCCCAGCGACCAACCGTGATCTCCCCAAAACACAATGATCGTATTGTCTTGGTAAGCAGACTTTTCGAGCGCATCCAACACGCGACCGAGTTGTCCGTCGAGATAACTGATCGAGGCCAGATAGGCTTGCACCGCTTCTTTCCAGCGGCCTGATTGCAGCATCAACTCGTGGTCAGAAGGCTTGTTCGGATTATTCGAACCGGGGCCGCGCGCCATCTTCACGCCTTCGGGCGGCAGGTCTTTGAGGTCGTCTTCGCGGTAAGGCGGCAACTGAATTTTATCGAGCGGATAAAGGTCGAAATACTTCTTCGGCACATTCCACGGCATATGCGGTTTGTGAAATCCGACGGAAAGAAAAAACGGCTTGTCGTGTTTACGCTGCAATTGCTCAATGCCATACGACGCGATGCTATAATCTGAAATGCCTTCATCGCCGCAATCCATCGGCGAGAACTTGATACCGCCTACGCCATCTGTGTCGTTGAGCCGTTTGCACGGCGTGGCGCGTTCTTTGCCGTAATCATCCCACTCGGTCTTGCGATCAAATCCGCCGTGATAAATCTTGCCTACGCCCGCTGTGTAATAACCGTTCTTGCGCAAGTGCGTGACCAGTGTCACGTCGAGCGCGATGACTTTGCGCCAGTCCACACCGTTGTCATAAACGCCCGTCGTCGAGGGCCGCATCCCCGACATCAACGCCGCGCGCGAAGGATTACAAACCGGCGCGGCACAATAGGCGTTGTTGAAGGTCAAGCCCAGCTTTGCCAGCCGATCAATATTCGGCGTGATGACTTGCGAGTTGCGTCCTAAATGTTTGACCCAGTGATTCAGGTCGTCCACCGCAATAAAAAGTACGTTGGGTTTGGTTTGGGCGTTGCCCCGCGGTTGTGGGTGCGCGCTGGACAAGGCCAGAGCCCACACGATTGATGCGACAATAAAACGAAGGATGATTTTCATGATTGTGTTTGGTGCGTCAGCGTCCCCGCTAAAAATTGTTCAATGCCAGAGGGCGGTTGCGGTGTCGTAAAGGATATTTCGTTTGAGGTCGGCGGCGACTTCGAGCGAAAAAATCTTGCCCAACTCAGTCGTCAGATTTTCAGGCAAGTCAGAACCGATCATCAGTCGCGTGGCCGGAACGTGATGCAACACTTGCAAGATTTGATGCGGCATCAAGGTTGAAAGCTCCAGCCAGATATTTTCGCACGACAGCGCGGCCACGATGGCTTCGGCAAAAAACAATCCGCCGCCGCCGCAATGCGCCAGAATGATTTTCAGTTCAGGAAAGCGTTGGGCGGGGATGATGTAAAGCGACGGCAAGGCGTAAGGCGCTCCCGTGCCGGTGTGAATCACCACCGGCAAATCGAATTCCAACGCTGTCTCATACAAAAAATCGCCGCGCGTCAGCAACGGATCAAGCGGCTGAAATTGCGGTTGCAGCTTCAACGCGCGAAAGCCGAGTTCTTCGACACAACGTTTCACTTCGTCGCGGAATTGCTCGCGCTTGAGGTATGGATAAAGGCAAGCCGCGCCCGTGATGCGTTCAGGATGCGCTTTGACGGCTCGCGCGATTTCATCGTGCGCCGCGCGATAGTCCTCAACGACAGGAAACGGAATGACGAGCGAACGGTCTACGCCATAACGATCCATCGCGGCTAGCAATTCGTCGGCGGAGTAAGTGCGACCGTGATGCAGGCCGTGACCGATATGTGTGTGCGTGTCGAAAATCTGGAAACCGTCTTTCATCTTGTTGTTCGAATGGTTGTGAGTATGCTCAGAAATTGAATATGCGCTTTAGCTTGATTGGGCTTTCGCCACAAAGAAGCACATA
>JAYSVR010000285.1:0-18131 GCA_043718445.1 Acidobacteriota bacterium
TGAATTCAACCTGCTGCGCCGTTTTGATCAGACCGATCGAACCCGCAATGACGGAACCTTTACCATTGAGTTTTTGCCGAACAGTAGACCGAAGATGAAGGTGCTGCCGCCACCAGCCGCTGGCGCGACAGCCGCTGAAGAGGAAGTTGAACCGACGCCGACGAAATTCAGCCGCACGACTTTCTCGGCGACCTATCGTTATCTGGCGGAAGGCTATGACCAGAATTTATACGGGCGTACCCTCAATCACCTCTCTTTTGTTGACGCCCAGTTCTCTTATACCTTCTTGAACCAAACCTACTTTTTTGCCAGCTACGCACGAGAGACCAACCGCCTCAAGTATCGGGATATTGCGCACCTGCTGCCCAATCCCGCCGCTCCCCCCGGCGCTATCGTGCAAGGTGTGCTCGCTCAATTCCCCATCGCCAATACCTGGGAGCGCACCAGCCGCAGCAGCCTGGACAATTTTGAAGTCGGCATTAACGCGGCCCCCCAGCAAGGAAGGTGGCAAGTTGATCTTTCCTACGCGGTTTCCTTTGCCCGCGACCGCATCAGTACTTTCAACCCCTTCCTTGTGCGCGCTGACTCGATCCTGCATGCGGGAGCGAATCCTTATCCCGACACCGTCATCAGGCGTCAGGATGTCAACCTCGCCGTTTCGCGCCGGATCAGAGAAGGGCTAGAAATCGGTATGCGTTACTGGTATGAACCTTACATGCAGGACGATTTCAGCTTCAATACTCTCCAACCTTACGTGCATGGAACGATCACCAGCGATGCCCCTAAGTATCTTTTTCAGGATGCGCGTTATGGCAGCTACCGCTCCAATGTGGTTACCGTTTTTTTACGTTATTCGATCAGAGGCGCGCAGTAACGGCGGCGTTGATGCCCCGCCCTTAATTTCAATTTTGACAAAGGAGTCAATGACAGATGAAACGATACGGAATTGCTTTGACAGTTGCTTTGCTGATGACCGTCTTGCTGGCGATGACGAAGTCGCAAGCCCAGGAAAAACCCAAGGGTGACGCGGTGGCCGGCAAAGCGTTGTATATGACCAGCTGCAAAAAGTGCCACGGCGAATTGGGCGAGGGCGTGCCCAAGATGTACCGGCTGGTGAAAGCGACCGTCGTGCATCTCGGCTCAAAGCAGGCTCAGGATCAGAGCGATGATTTCATCCGCAAGAGCATGACCGACGGCTATAAAAAAATGCAGCCGATCAAAGACCCGCGTCCGCTCACGCCCGCCGAGTTGGATAACCTCGTGGCCTTCACCCGAACGCTCAAGCAGTAACCGCCAGAAAATAGCCCATAGTGGCGCAGCGAAGTTGGCGCGCATTTTATTTACGCGCCAACTTCGCTGCATCGCTTTACGCTTTTCATAACCCTCGTTACTATGCGCGACCATGACCATCAAAACTTTGCTCTTGCTCGCGCTGGCAGCCGTCGCGCTGTTTTATCTGGTCGTCTGGCTGCGCGCGATTTTGCGTGAACGAGCCGAACACCAACCCGTCACGCCCTCGCCCATACAAATTGCCATCGGTGCGATTGCGAATTTCTTCGATACGTTCGGCATCGGTTCGTTCGCCACGACGACGGCGATGTGGCGCAACCTGAAGATGATCCGCGACGAACGGCTGCCGGGTACACTGAACGTAGGCCATACGTTGCCCACCATCGCGCAAGCCTTCATCTTCATTCAAACCGTAGAAGTAGACATCCGCACACTGCTCACCTTGATCGTCGCCGCCGTGCTGGGCATGACCATCGGCGCGAAATACGTGGCGACCTGGCCGCGTCGGCGCGTGCAATACGGCATGAGCATTGCTCTGTTCGTCGCGGCGCTCTTGATGTTGCTGACGATCTTAGACAAGTCTTTCAGCGGCGGACTCGCACTCGAACTCACGGGCGCAAAACTCGTGTTGGGCTTCATTGGTAATTTCATGCTCGGCGCATTGATGTCGCTAGGCATCGGCTTGTATGGCCCTTGCATGATTATGATCGCGTTGCTGGGCATGAACCCGAAAGCGGCCTTCCCGATCATGATGGGTTCGTGCGCGTTCCTGATGCCGATGGGCAGCACACAATACATCAAGCAAAAGGGCTACGACTTGCGCGCGGCGTTGGGATTGGCGATTGGCGGCATTCCAGCGGTGCTGGTGGCGGTTTATCTCGTTAAATCAATGAACGTGACTTACGTGCGCTGGATCGTCGTGGCGGTGGTTTTGTATACGGCAATTTCGCTTTTGCATTCGGCCTTGCAAGCGCCTGCCAACGCCCAAGAGCAATAGCTGAACGGGACGTGACATGGCCCTTTGACCGATTTCATTTTGTTTGGGTGGTAACGCCAATGAAGCAAATCAAAGTTTTGAACCTTTCGTTGCTGCCCTTACTGCCCTTGTTGATTGCTTGCTGGTGGACGAATTTTGACTCAGCGGCGATGCCTGCCAACTCAGCCGTTCAGCCCACCACGACGACTCTGTTCACTGAAGTCGCAGAAACCAGCGGACTCAATTTCAGACATTTCAATGGCGCTTCGGGCGAATTCTATCTGCCTGAAATCATGGGCGCGGGCAGTGCGTTTTTCGATTACGACAATGATGGCGACCTGGATGTTTATCTTGTGCAAGGCGCGCTGCTCGGCGCAGGCAAAACCGTCGAACAGGCAGCTTTCGAGCCGCAGGGCAAGCTGCCCGGCACCTTGCAAGGCCAACTCTTTCGCAATGATTTAGTCATCAAGACCGATGGTTCGCGGTTTTTGCGCTTCACCGAGGTGACGCAATCCAGCGGTATTGTGGCGCGCGGTTATGGGATGGGCGCGGCGGCGGGCGATTTCGATAATGACGGCTGGACGGATTTGTTTTTGACGAATCTGGGCGCTACGCAATTGTGGCGCAACCAACGCGACGGTACGTTCACCGATGTCACGAAAAAGGCCGGTGTTGAAACCAGCGATTGGAGTACGAGCGCGGCGTGGGTTGATTATGACAACGACGGCTGGCTTGATTTATTCGTTTGCAACTATGTGAACTTCACGACGACGAATAACAAGAAATGCTATTCGCCGACGACGCGGCTGGACTATTGCGCGCCGCGCGCTTATGCGCCGATGCCTGCGGTGTTATTTCGCAATCGCGGCAACGGTACTTTTGAAAACGTCTCGGCCAAATCGGGCATCGCCAGCGAATTGGGCAACGGACTCGGTTTGATCTGCGCCGATTTCAACGAAGACGGCTGGCCCGATATTTACGTCGCCAACGATCAGCGCGAAAACTTCCTGTGGATCAATCAAGGCAACGGGCAACACAACGGAACGTTCAAAAACGAGGCGCTGTTGGCGGGTTGTGCGGTCAGCCGCGATGGCAAGCCCGAAGCTAGCATGGGCGTGGACGCGGGCGATTTCGACTGCGACGGCGACGAAGACCTTTTCATGACGCATCTGGCTGACGAAAAAAATACGCTCTATCTCAACCTCGGCAAGGGCATGTTTGAAGACCGCTCTTACGAATCCGGCGTAGGCAATCCGGCAGTGCATAACACGGCGTTCGGTACGTTGCTGTTCGATTATGACAACGACGGTTGGCTCGACATTTTCGTCGCTAACGGAGCCGTCACCATCATCGAAGCGCAAGCCGCCGCGAAAGATTCGTGGCCGTTTCATCAGTCCAATCAACTCTTCCGCAATCAGGGCAACGGAACATTCAAGGAAACCACGAAAGAAGCAGGCGCGGCGTTCAAGCTGTCTGAAGTCGGACGCGGCGCGGCCTTCGGCGACGTAGACAACGACGGCGACACCGACGTGTTAATCACCAATAACAACGGCCCCGTGCGGCTGTTGCTGAATCAAGTCGGCCAGCGCAATCACTGGGTTGGCTTGCGCTTGCTGGAAGCCAAAGCTAAACGTGACGCGCTGGGCGCGAAGGTCGTCTTGACCCGCAAACAGAAACCCGACTTGTTGCGCCGCGTGCGTACGGATGGCAGCTACGTTTCATCGCACGATCCGCGCGTGCTGTTCGGCTTGAGCCATCACAACGAGGCGGTCAAAGCATTGGTGTCGTGGCCGAGCGGACGCCGCGAACAATGGGACAACCTCACGCTGGATAAATATACGACGCTGCACGAAGGCGAAGGCCGCGCGGTTAAATGATTTGCCTGACCGACAAACATGCTGAAGTTTAGTTCCATCTTGTCGAGTATTGCCTGGCTGGTTCTTTGCGTAGCCGCAGGCAAAGCGCAAAGTGCCGAAGCGGTTTTGCCCGCGTTGCGCGCAGGGCTTAAGCCTGTGCCGTTACCCGCGACCGCCGGGCTGGAAGCTGAAGTCCGCGATTACCTGTTGGCAGAACAGCGTGCGTTGTCGTCTCTCGCAGGCCGCACCGAAGCGCAACTCAGCGAGGCCTACGGCAAACTCGGTCAGGTTTATCACGCTTATACATTCGTGATGGCGGCCTCAGCTTGTTATGCGAATGCCCGACAACTCGCGCCCAGAGATTACCGCTGGACTTATTTGCTCGGCGGTCTGGCGTTACAGGCCCGTCGTGACGACGAAGCCCTCGCGGCCTTCCAACTCGTACAAACGCTGCAACCCGCATACCTCGCGGCGTGGGTGAACGCGGGCAATCTTTACCTGCAACAAAATCGGCTCGACGAAGCGCAAGCGGCGTTCACGGCGGCGGTGACGCGCGACCAACGTTGTGCGGCGGCGCATTACGGCTTGGGGCAAGTGGCGCTGTCACGGCGTGCTTATCAGACGGCATTGGATCGCTTTGAACGTGCGCTGGCTGCAGCACCTGACGCCAATCGCATTCACTATGCGCTGGCGATGGCGCAACGCGGTTTGGGCAATCTCGAAAAAGCAGCGGCGCATTTGAAATTGCAGGGACAGGTCGGAGTACGCGCGGCTGACCCGCTGCTTGATGGCTTGCCGGATTTCGTACGCGGCGAACGCTGGCATGTGTTGCAGGCGCGGCGCGCTTTCGATGCACAGCGTTACGCCGAAGCCGCAGCGGCCTATCGCCAGGCGCTCGCTGCCAATCCAGCCAGTGTCACGGCGCTAGTGAATCTGGGGATCACGCTCGTGCAACTCGGCGAAGGCGCGACGGCGGTCGAACACTTTACCGCAGCCTTAGGCCACGAGCCTGACAACCTCGCCGCGCACGCCAATCTGGGTTTTCTGCTGGTGCAACAGCAACGTTATGCCGCCGCGTTGCCGCACCTGCGCGCCGTGCTGGCACAAACGCCGAAAGACGCCGAAGCGCGTTATCAACTTGCGCAATCTTTATTCAAGCTGAATCAATCGGACGAAGCCTTTCGTGAACTGGAACAAGTCGTCACCGACGACCCCAATCACGAAGACGCGCTGTTGCAATGGGCAACGCTGGCTTATCGCCAAAAACGCTATGAAGCCGTCTTAACCCAACTCGCACAAGTGCATGAACAGTTCCCTCAAAGAGGTCGTACGGCGGCGCTTTTGGCTTTTATGCTGGCGACCGTACCGCAGTTGGAATTGCGCGATGGCAAGCGGGCGTTGGAATTAGCCAACCGTATCTATCAAGTTACTGGCACCTTACAACACGGCGCGCTTGTCGCCTTTGCGCTGGCCGAAACAGGCCAATGCGCTGCCGCTGCCCAATGGCAACGCGACCTGATCGCCGCCGCCGAACGCAGCCAAGCAACCGATTTCGTTAACAAGTTAAAACGCGACTTGCCGCTGTTTGAACAAACAAGCAGTTGCCGTCCGGGCAAGAACCTGCCCGTGACTCGCCCCTGAAAGAAACCATCGCCGGGGGTTAAACTGGCAGATTTTTAAGTTCAGGTGTATGTTTCGGCTCTCTCATTGGTTTCCACGCTAACGTTCAACAAAACAGAGGAGAATACGAATGAATAACCCCGCCAATACTCGCGTAGTATTAACACTGGCGATGCTGGGCAGTTTGCTGACTAGCAGTGCCTACGCTCAAAACCCTAAACCAATCGAACCCGTTCCTTTCGAGCGAAACGGAACCCGCCTCAACAACCAGACCGCCGTTAAATGGAAGGTCAACCTTGCTTACGCATCGGTGGTGCTGACCGTTGCAACCCCGGCGGGTGAAGTGATTCGCCGTGAATTTCAAACCGGCCAGTCGCCGTCATTCACGCTGGTGGACGACAAAGGCTCCTCACTGTCAGACGGGCAATATCAGTACGAATTGAGGCTGACTCTTAATTTGCCTGCGCGCGCCACCGAAGCTCTTGCGGCTGCGCGCGAACGAGAACTGCAAGACACTGAAAACGAAACAACACAGGAAAAGAGCAACAGCGCCGCCACGCAACGCGAACTGGTCAAAAGCGGAATCCTTCCCGCTGAACCGATCTTGCTGTCAGGTGCCTTCACCATTGCCAAGGGCGTTGTTTATCTAGGCAACGCCAGTGATCGCACCGGAACCGGCAGCATGCCGCTGGATAGTGATCCCAAAATCTCAAAGCGGCGACTGAACCCTGAGCTTGATTCTTTCGGGCGCAATCAAGCCGCTTTTATTCCCGCGACGATGAGAGCTTTCGATCAGGTCATTCCTGACGACTTGATTGTGCAGGGATCAGCCTGTGTCGGCTTTGATTGCCTTAATGGCGAGAGTTTTGGCTTTGATACGCTCAGGCTCAAAGAAAACAATCTGCGCATCAAGTTTGAAGACACTTCAACTGGTGCCGGATTCCCGTCCAACGACTGGCAACTCACCGCGAACGACAGCGCCTCTGGCGGCGCGAATAAATTCTCGATTGAAGACATCACCGGAGCGAGAGTACCGTTCACGGTGACTGCCGGTGCCGCCACCAATTCCATCTTTGTTGACAGCACCGGGCGCGTAGGGCTGCGCACCAGCACGCCGGTACTCGACTTGCACGTCAATACTTCGAATACTCCGAGTCATCGTTTGGAGCAAAACAACAGCGGCGGGTTTACGGCCCAAACCTGGGACGTTGCCGGTAATGAAGCCAACTTCTTCGTCCGCGATGTGACCGGCGGCAGCCGCCTGCCATTTCGCATCCGTCCCGGCGCTCCGACCAGCAGCATTGACATTGCGGCTGACGGTAATGTCGGCATTGGCACTGCTAGCCCAACTTCAAGGTTGGATATGACTACCACCACCGCCGCTGTTGATATGTTAATGACACAGCGCAACGGTACTCGTACTTGGACCGTAGGGATCGGTGGTGGATCTGACATCTGGCGGATTCGGGATGTCACGGCAAACGCAGCGCGTTTTGTCATTTCCAACACAGGCAATATCGGATTAGGTGGCCTGACAGCACCAACCAACCCGATTCACCATAGCAATGGCGCGGTGCTAACTGCTGGCGGCCAGTGGCAGGACGTTTCTACCAGATCGGCCAAGATGAATATTCGCTCCCTGAGTGCTCACAGCGCGTTGCAGGCCTTGCGGCAAATGAACCCGGTGACCTTTCAATATAAAGCCGAGCCGGGCGAAGAGCATGTGGGATTCATCGCCGAAGAGGTACCCCATATCGTCGCCACCAAAGACAGAAAGAATTTAAGTGCGATGGATATCGTAGCGGTTCTGACCAAAGCCGTGCAGGAACAGCAACAAATTATTGCCGACCTGAAACTGAAAGTAGAGCGATTAGAAAAAAGGCAGAGCCAAACTGCTCGACGAGCGAGAAAGTAATCTCTCCACCTAAACCGTTGCAGGTATATTGACACTCTGAATCTTTTTATAGCAGTTTGCAGTTGCGTGCGACCCGGCGAAATGTGGGGCAGGTTCAGAACCTGCCCCACATTTCGCGCGCATAAGTCGCACTCATATGAAAACCGCTATAAGAATACGGAACGACGGCAATAACAATCGTGTTGAGGCGTTATCTCATTCACGTTTTTATGCACTTTGTTATTTCCAACTGTTCCGTATTCTTTTTCTTTGCGGAAGATAATCCAGCTCAGTGGTGAGCCGCTGACACAAAGATTTTTTATTACCACAGATGCACTCCCTCCCGAACGAGTCAGTTTTCTTTTACACGTTTCACAAATGCGCCAGCACTCTATTCAGCACTTATGTGCTGAAAAATTTCAGAGGATTGACGCATATTGATTACGCCAGCCTGATATATTCCGGCGAAGCCCTGGAAGAGGTTATTTTCCAAGAAACAGGGTATATCTATGGGCCGATTCGGCTTTCCGTTGACGTTCTGTCGCCAGTTTATGCAAGGCTGGTAGCGCCTGTTTCACAACCTGATTTTATTAAAAATAAGGTCGCTATATTTTTTATTAGGGATCCGCGCGACATCCTCATCTCGTTTTATTACTCTTTCGGCTATACGCACGGATTCAGCCCTGTGCCGGAAATCAGCGAGCAAGAAATAAATCTAAGGCACCATATCCAAGCTCTCACTTTGGACGACTATGCGCTATCCGCTGTGGACGGAATTGTCCAAAATTTCAATAAGCTGGATAGCCTAAGTAAAGCTTGCGAGCGTAGTATAATTTTAAGGTACGAAGATCTGGTTGATGACTTTGAGAATTTCATCCGAACACTGACTACAATTGTTTCTCTCGATCAGCACGTCGTAACGGAAATTTATCAACGCTCACGTCCCGCTCTCAAAGAAGACAACTCATCTCATCGCCGTTCGGGAAAAGTCGGAGGATTTAGAGACAAGCTCAAAAAAGAAACCATTGATCTCTTGAATAAAAGACTCGAACCCACGTTAGCGGCTTTTCGTTACGATGCTTAACTGCTGAGGAAGCATCTCAACGGCTCGTAAATAGCGCACAAAGTCGCCAAAACGGAAAATGCTGTAAACTTTTATTTTTTACCACACGATTTTATAACGATGTTTATTTGGCTTGCTTCATACCCTCGCTCCGGTAACACTTTTTTTAGAGCATTACTTCACACGGTATTCAGTTTCCCCACCTTATCGGTATACAACGAAACGGGTGAGCCGTTGGATCAGACAGTGATCGGGAATGCCGCGATTGACAAACCGGCGGATGAGTTACTGTTATCAAAGGAGCTTTATTTTCGTAAGACTCATGGCCTACCGGAAGAGGACGATGACAATCCTGCGATTTATTTGGTTCGTGACGGACGCGACGCCTTAGTTTCTTATGCGCGGTTTGCCATTCACGATCAGGAAGATTTAACCGAGCCAATGAACGACGGATTTTATTTGGCTACGCTTCAACACATGATTACTTCCAACGACTACTTTGGCGGGTGGAGTCAAAATGTGGAAGCCTGGATGAAC
This sequence comes from Acidobacteriota bacterium, assembly GCA_043718445.1. Classification (GTDB taxonomy): domain Bacteria; phylum Acidobacteriota; class Blastocatellia; order RBC074; family RBC074; genus JACPYM01. The sequence goes on from JAYSVR010000285.1 coordinate 9,237, forward strand.
CGTAAAACGCCTACCGCAGTAGTTAAATTTGAAGACTTGATTACTTCCCCTTTGCCCACGTTACAACGAGCTTTTACGGAGCTTGCGTTAGCATTGCCAAACACAAACACGGCACCTCCCTCTTTCGCGGAACTACATGAAAGGATGCCCAAGTATTTCCGCCGGGGAAAAATCGGGAGTTGGCGTGACGAAATGCCAGACGAGTTACAATATTTATTTTGGGAACATCATGGAGCTACAATGAAGCTGCTTGGCTATGATGAATAAGCGATGCTAGTGATAAACCCATAAAACAACATGTCTTCGATGCATTTACTGGTCTAGTTAAAAGGTCTGTTCTGAATATTTATTAAATTATGGCAACACCCCAACCCGCACTCGCACATCCCGCGCTCGCAGACTATCGCATCGCCGATACGTCCAACGTACTCACACCGGCTTTGCTGATTTACCCAGAGATCGTATGCGCCAACATCGCCGCGACGGTTCGCGTATTGGGCGGCGACGCCAATCGCTGGCGTCCGCACGTGAAGACCTCAAAGCTCGGCTGCGTGATGCGCGAACTCGCTGCGCAAGGCGTCGTGAACGTCAAATGCGCTACGACATTGGAACTCATCACCGCCGCTGAAGCGGGCGCGAGCGACTTGCTCGTCGCTTATCCGATGATGGGAGCCAACGCGCAGCGCGTCATCGCGCTCGCCGCCGCGATGACGGACAAACGCATTTCGGCACTGGTCGAGAATGCCGCGCAAATCGCTGCGTGGACGAATTCAAACATCAGCCTTTTCATTGACGTGAACGGCGGACTCGACCGCACCGGCATCAATCAAGCCCGCATCGCCGAAATCATCAATCTCGCTCACGACATCGAAGCCGCCGGACTCGTCTTTCGCGGCCTGCATTATTACGACGGACACATGAGCAAGTACGCCGATTTGGCGACGCGCGAGGTGATGGCGCATCAGGGCTACGACCAACTGATGCAACTCGTCGCGGGCTTGAACAGCGCCGGAATCATCGTCGAAGAGTTGGTCACGTCCGGCACGCCCGCGTTCCCTTGCGCGGTGAGTTACGCGCCGTTCAAGGATGCGCCGTTCGTACATCGCGTCTCGCCGGGCACGGTGGTTTACGGCGATTGCACGACGACCGGACAGTTGCCTGAGAGTTACGGCTATCGTCCAGCGGCGTTGGTTTTAGCGACGGTCGTCAGCCATCCCGCGCCGCATCGCGTCACCTGCGACGCAGGCCACAAGGCCGTATCCGCCGACGCAGGCGTACCGACTTGTAACGTCATCGGCCATCACGATTACGCGCCGCACAAACCAAGTGAAGAGCATCTGCCGATTGATTTGCCTGCGAATTCAAACGTGCCTGCATTGGGCGAGCAGCTTTACCTCGTACCGCGTCACGTGTGCCCGACCGTGAACAATTTCAATCACGCGCTGTTGATCGTTGATGGCAAAATCATCGGCGTAGAAAACGTCACCGCACGCGGACGCGAGATTCCGATTCAACCAACCGTATAAACCATCATGCATCGTTCACGCCGTCTCAAATTGCTTTGTCTGTTCATCGCCGCCTTGACTGGATGGTTCGCACACGGCGCATCAGCTTCGCTCACGCAACCGCAAATCAATTTCGAGCGCGACATTCGCCCGCTGCTGCACGCACGTTGCAGCGCATGCCACGGTGCGACGAAACAGATGGCAGGCTTGCGTTTGGATAACAAAGCCGCTGCGCTGAAAGTCATCACGCCGGGCAAGAGCGACGCGAGCGAACTCATTCGCCGCATCACCAGCAACGACAAGTCCGAAATGATGCCGCCACAAGGCGAACGCCTCACGCCGCGCGAAATCGCTTTGCTCAAAGCATGGATTGACGCGGGTGCGCTGTGGCCTGAGACCGAAGCCGCCGTCAGCAAGCGCGCCGATCAAACGTGGTGGTCGTTGCAGCCCATCAAGAACGTCGAACCGCCTATCACAAAAAACATTCCTGCCGCCCAGATGCAGTCATGGATGAAATCGCCGATTGATCGTTTCGTTTACGCGCAACTTGCTGAACACAAGTTATCGCCGAGCGCGCCCGCTGATCGTCGCGCGTTGATGCGCCGTGTGAGTTACGACCTGACGGGCTTGCCGCCTGCGCCCGAAGAAGTTGAAGCCTTCATCAACGACAAATCGCCCAACGCTTATGAAAAACTCGTAGACCGCTTGCTCGCTTCGCCGCGTTACGGCGAGCAATGGGGACGCCACTGGCTTGACGTAGCCCGTTTCGGCGAGAGCAAAGGATTCGAGCAAAATCACGTCATTAACAATCTCTGGCCTTATCGTGATTACGTGATTCGTTCGTTCAATGATGACAAGCCGTTCAACCGTTTCATCGTCGAACAACTCGCGGGCGATGTGGTCGGACGTGGCGATCCGTCGGTTGAAATCGGCACGGCCTTTCTCGTCTGCGGCCCTTATGACAGCGTAGGCAATCAAGATGAAGTGCAGCAAAAAATCATTCGCGCCAATACGCTCGACGATCTCATCACCGCGACCAGCAATGCCTTTCTCGGCCTCACGGTGAATTGCGCGCGCTGCCATCATCACAAGTTCGATCCGATTCCGACCGAAGACTATTACCGCATGCGCGCGGCGTTTGAAGGCGTCACGCACGGCGAACGCGCGCTCGCCACCGCAGCCGACCAGCAACGCCACGCTGAAAAAGTAAAGCCGCTCGAAACGCGCCGCGCTGCGTTGGCGAAAGAAAAAACTGCGCTCGATCAATCCATCGCCACGCGCGCCAAAGAGAAAGCCGCACAAGTCGCCGGTTATCCTTTGCCGAAAATTACGCGGCACTTTAACGAACATCGTTTCGCGCCGACGGCTGCGCGTTATCTGAAATTCAAGATGCTCGCGCATTCCGACAATCCGAAATCAGCCACCAATGCGCGCCTTGATGAATTTGAAGTGTGGACGAACGCGCGCAACGTTGCGCTGGCAAGCAACGGCGGAAAGGCTGTGGGTGCGACTACGCGCAAGGCCGAAGATTTCGCCAACGCCGACACTTATGGCGTCAGCCTCGTCAACGACGGCAAGTTCGGCGAACGGTGGTTCGTCGCGGCTCCGGCAGAACTGACGCTTGCTTTTCCGCAAGTCGAAACTATCGAACGCATCGTCTTCTCGCAAGACCGTTCAGCGCGGCCTAATAACAATGACGCCGACACCGGCAACGGCGGTCTCGGCTCGTTCGTCACCGAATATCAAGTGCTGGTTTCGCGTGACGGCAACGAATGGCAAGCCGTCGCTGATTCGTCCGTGCGTCCGCCGTTTAACGAAGCGCACTTGATCGAACGTTTCGCGCGCGACGTGATGACTGCGCCAGAAAAGCAAAAGCTCTCATTGCTCGACGCCGAACTCGCGCAAATCAATCGTGAACTCAAAGCCGTTCCGTCATTGCCGCTCGCGTGGGCAGGCAAGTTCGATCAGCCCAAAGAGACGACTTACGTTCACAAAGGCGGCGACCCGATGCGGCGCGGCGCTGACGTTGCGCCCGCAAGTTTGGCCGTATTGTCAGGCGCGCTGAAACCGTTCGCGCTGCCCGCCGCTGCGCCCGAAGGCGAGCGGCGTCTGGCGCTGGCAAACTGGATTGCCAGCGATGAAAACCCTTTGACCGCGCGCGTCACCGCCAATCGCTTATGGCACTATCATTTCGGCACGGGTCTCGTAGACACGCCCAGCGATTTCGGCTACCTCGGCGGCAAGCCTTCGCATCCGGCGTTGCTCGATTGGCTCGCGCGTCGCTTGCAAGCGCACGGCTGGCGGCTGAAACCGCTGCATCGTGAAATCCTGCTTTCGCAAACTTATCAACAAAGCGCCGCGCATCGTGACGAAGCCGCGCGATTGGATGGAGCTACGCGATTGCTGTGGCGCTTTCCACCGCGACGGCTGCACGCTGAAGAAATCCGCGACACGTTGCTCGCCGTCACCGGCAAGCTCGATTTGCGAATGGGCGGCGCGGGCTTTCGGCTTTATCGTTATCTCGAAGACAACGTAGCGACTTATGTTCCGCTCGATCAGCACGGCTCGGAAACCTTTCGCCGCGCGGTTTATCACCAGAACGCGCGCTCTTCGCTGATTGACGGACTGACCGATTTCGACCTGCCCGACAACGCCGGAGCCGCGCCCAGCCGCATCACGACGACTTCTCCATTGCAGGCGTTGACGCTGCTCAATCATCCGTTCACGTTGGCGATGGCCGATGCGTTGGCCGAACGAGTGAAGAAAGAATTTCCGAATGATGAAGCCGCGCAAGTGCGCCGCGCGTTGGCGCTCGCGTTTCAGCGACAGGCTACGCACGAAGAGGGAACGGCTGCGTTGCAGTTGATTGCGAAATACGGATGGCGTGCGTTTGGACGGGCGTTGTTGAATGCGAATGAGATGCTTTACGTTGAGTGAAAGTAAGGCAGTTTACCTTCTGACAAGAATGGCAAGGTTACGACGGCGCCCCCAAGCCACTGAAAAGACTTCGCGTGGAATCAATCGTTCGCCCACGTCAGGATCAAGTACCACGAGTGAAAAAGCCGTCACATTCAGAACAATAACAGCGTGGGACAGTGGGTCGCCGTCAATAGGCGCGAGGTTCAGGTGGACGATAGGAAAGTCTCCGCCCACGATAAGCTCTTCCAGTTCGCTTATCGTTAGCGTGTATTTGGCAGAGTTGATAAAACCGTATTGGCGCGCGACTTCGACTGTTTGAAAAGCATCTGTTCCCATAAAGGTGCAGTCGCAAAGCTCGCGCAATTCGCTTTCCGGCACGATGAGTCCGAACCCTGCGAATAGCATGCGCAAGCAGGCAGGCACACAGGAATCAGACGTTTCTTGCGCGATGAAAGGCGGCTTCGATGGCTTCACGGTGTTGTTCATAAAGGACGCGCGCGCGCGTTTTCATTTCGTCCAAAGGCGTTGCGGAAATAATCTCTTCGCTGCTACTGCTGACGTAAATTTCCCCGACTTCGCCGATGGGGCCAATCCGTAGATACGAAATTACGACTGGAATACGCCAACACCTCTTCGCCGCATCGAACTTGGGTTCGATCGCTAGAAAACGATCCGGCAGATTATCGAGTAAGTACCCGTTCGCAGCGGCTTCGGCTTCAAACGCGGTTAATTGTGGTAGTGCTTGTGGAAACATAACGCGCGAAGCATAGCACAGGGTCGTCATTTATGAATTGGAGAACAAGTGATGATTAACAACGCAGCTTTACATCTCACGCGAAGACATTTTCTACGCGACACCACCACCGGCTTAACCGGCGTAGCCCTCGCGCATCTGCTCAATCAGGAAACCCTTGTGCAACGCATCCAGCATCACGCACCGCGCGCGAAACAGGTGTTGCAGGTTTTTTGTCCGGGGGCGGCTTCGCATATTGATTTGTGGGATTACAAACCGGCGCTTGAAAAGTATGACGGCACGCCGCTGCCCGGTGCAGCCGAAGTCACCTTTCAAGGCAAGAACGGCAATCTGATGAAATCGCCGTGGGCGTTCGCGCCGAGTGGGCAGAGCGGCAAGATGTTGACGACGCTGTTGCCGCATGTAGCGAAACACGCGGATGACATCGCGTTCATTCATTCGATGACTTCGCGCAGCAATACGCACGGGCCGGGCAACGTGTTTATGAACACCGGTTTCGTGCGCGAAGGCTTCCCTTCTGCCGGAGCGTGGGCGAGTTACGCGCTGGGCAGCTTGAACGACAACCTGCCTACGTTTGTCGCCATCACCGACGTACGCGGCGAACCGCCCAACGGCAAGGCCAATTGGACGAGTGGATTTTTGCCTGCGCAACATCAGGCCACGATGCTCGCGGCGCATCAGCCGCTGCGCAATCTGCCGCGTCCGTCGAATATTTCAGAAGACGAAGAACAAGCTACGCGCGCGTTTTTGCAGCGGCTCAACAATGCGCACGCCGAGCGCAACGTGGGCGAGAGCGAATTGCGCGCGCGGATGGCTGCGTATGAACTCGCTGCGCGCATGCAAATGGCTGCGCCGGAAGCCACCGATTTCAAAAGCGAGTCAGCGGCGACGCATAAACTTTACGGCACAGACGATGGCAATCCGTTAAAAGCGGCTTACGCGCGCAATTGCTTGCTCACGCGGCGGCTGCTCGAACGCGGCGTGCGTTATGTCAGCCTGTATTGCGCCTCGCGCGCGAGTGGCGTTGACGGCCTGTTGAATTGGGACGCGCATCGCACGCTCAAGACTGATTACGAACGCCACTGCCCGATTCTCGATCAACCGACGGCGGCCTTGCTGACCGATTTGAAACAGCGCGGAATGTTGAAAGATACGCTCGTGTTGTGGACGACCGAATTTGGCCGGATGCCTACGCATCAGGAAGGCACGACCGGACGCGATCATAATCCTGACGGTTTCACGGTGTGGATGATGGGCGCGGGCGTCAAAGGCGGAATGAGTTACGGCGCGACCGATGAATTCGGTCGGCGCGCCGTTGAGAATGTGGCTACGGTTTATGATTTTTACGCGACGGTGCTGCATCTGCTAGGACTCGATCACGAACGCCTGACTTATTACCACAACGGCACCAATCGGCGGCTGACCGACGTACACGGACACGTCATCCGCGAAGTATTGGCCTGAACGCAAATGGCCGTTCGCGTTGAAGATCACTAATTAGAAAATCCGAGCCATCTTTATGTTTGCCATCTCTTTTTGCCAAGCGGGCGGGTCGCCATTGTTAGCGACGTCATTCAACACTTTGCCATCAAATCTTCCAGTCGCGTAGCTTTGATGAACTGTGCCGCCGGAGTGTTTTGCGTGGCGAGTTCGGCAAAATGAGCCTCCCCGCATTTGATCTTCGCGCTTTCTCTATCGTGAATGTCGTCGGCGAAAAGGCTGCTCTTGGTTTCGACCACGAAATACAAACGTTCAGCGCCGTCTTTGTCTACCAACACCGCCCAGTCGGGATTGTAGAAGCCCAAAGGCGTGGGAATGCGAAACCAGCCGGGCAATTTGGCGAACACTTTCACGGCTTCGTTCTTGTCTAATTCCACGGCGAATTGACGCTCTGTTTCAGATTGATAAATCACTTGCTCGTGGACTGAATGGTTTACCTCAACCATTGATTTGAGATAGCCGCTGAGTTCCTGTTCCGCAAAGAGTTCCTGCGCGTAATAAACCTCATCGCCGATGCGCTGGTATTTGATGCCGTCCACTAATGCACGGCGTTTGGCGCGGTTGATGGCTTCGGCGGCGAGTTCGATGAATTGTTGCGGATTGCGTTTGAAATCATCGAGCCGCTGGCTGGCGATGAGAATGCGCTGAAGGCTGCGGCGCGTGAGTTGGGTCTTGTCTTGTAAGTCGGTCAGGATGTCGGGCAGTTCGATGTCGCCTTCGTCAAGCGTGACCGTCGCCGATGTCGCGGTCTCGGTTGTTTCAACGCCCGCCCGCCCGATGGACAGATCGGCTTTGCGCCATTGCAGGCGCGTTCTGGTGATGGGCGGCGCATCGCGCAATGCCAGGCTGCAACTCGTCAGCAACGCCTCGTTGTCGAACTGCACGCGGTAAGTTGTTTTGTGTTTGATGCGATTCCACAGCGCCTTGAACTCTTCGCTTTGCAACACAGCCTGACGAGTTATCACCGGTTTGCGCTCGTCGGCATTTTTGATTTCCAACCGTCCGGCCAGCTTGCGCAAAATCTCCTGCACCTGCGGCAATTGTTCAGCAAAAGGTTCCGGCAAAGTCAGCGTGCCGTCTTTGAGCTTTTCCCGCAGCGCATCCTGCACTTTGCCTTGGGCGTCTACCAGACCGGCGGTTTTCAGATGTTCCCACAAAACTTTCGATTGCTCGAAACCCAGCGGCGCAAGGTTGCCGTCGGTTCCCGTCACGCTGATGCCGGCAAACTGATGCGCTTCGACAATGCCAAAGCGAATGCCGGTTTCGTCTTCCATCTCTTTTTGCAGCTTCTCGGCAAACTGTTCGTAACTCTCGGTCGCAATCACTGTCAGCGTATTCACCTCGAAACCGCGCAACCGTTCGCCGTGCTGGTTGACGCACAGCCGCAAGCCGCGCCCGATGGTCTGGCGGCGCTGCTGTTCCGTGTTCATTTCGCGCAGCGCGCAAATCTGAAAGACATTCGGATTATCCCAACCTTCGCGCAAAGCGGAATGCGAAAAGAGAAACTTCAGCGGCGTCTCGAAACTCAGCAGCTTTTCCTTGTCGCGCATAATCAAATTGTAAGTGTCATCGTCGGACTGCGTCGTGCCTTTGGTATCTTTGAAAACCTCGATCGTTTTGGCACCGACCTTTTTTTTATCAATCGAAAAATAGCCGTTATGAACCTGCTCGGCGCTGACGCTCAAATCAACTTCGTTGAACAACGTCTGGTAATCGGGATGGTTGGCCAAGCGGCGATATTCTTCTTCAAAAATGCGCGCGTAATCGCCTTTGACCGCATTGCCGTCGGCGTCGTATTGCCGGTATTTCTCGACTGCATCAATGAAAAACAGACTGAGTACTTTGATGCCTTGCGGAGCCAGCCGCTTCTCTTTATCCAGATGCTCTTTGATCGTGCGGTGAATCATCTGTCGTTGCACGGCCAGCGGCTCTACGTCGCCGTGTACCTGACCGAGGCGCAGGTATTGCTCGCCGCCGGGGTAACGCAACTCTACAAACTCGTCGCCTTTTGCCACGCGAATTTCGCCGATGCGGCAATCGTGGTAAATCGCCCGCCCGGTGGTCATTTCAAGATCGTCGCCATCCTGCACGGAGACTTCTGTGCGCACGACGCGGCCTGCGGTTTGTTTATCCACTTCGACTTTGGCCGCAATGACGCCGCGTTTGTTGCTGACCGCCAGCAAACGAACGAAAGGTTTGTTGTGTCCGCCTTCGACC
>JAYSVR010000286.1:0-1889 GCA_043718445.1 Acidobacteriota bacterium
CGGCATGTTGGCGCAGTAAAAAGAACGTAGCACGGACTTCAGTCTGTGGACGTAGCGTGGACTTTAGTCTGCGCTTTACCAAACCAGTAAGACCGCGCGGACTAAAGTCCACGCTACGTCCACAGACTGAAGTCCGTGCTACGTTCTTTTTACTGCGCCAACATGCCGGAGATATTCATAAACGGGGAAGCCGTCACCGGGCCTAATGGAATGCGTACCGTAACCGTCGTTCCCCGCCCGGCCGCGCCTTCGAGTTTCACTTCGCCGCCGACGCTGTGGGCGCGTTCGCGCATGCCCAGCAAGCCGAGCGATTTCGGATGCTGCAATTCCGCCGCCGTGATGCCGCGTCCGTTATCAATGACGGTCAGCAACAAGGCGTCTTTGTTGGGCATCAGGTGAATCACGACGCGCGTCGCTTCGGCGTGGCGGATCATGTTGGTCAGCACCTCTTGCAAGATGCGGAAGATCACGGTGATTTTTTCCTGCGGCAGATTTTTCGGTTCGGGGCATAGCCACAGTTCGCATTCGATACCCGAACGGGTTTTCAGGTCTTCGACTTGCCATTCGATGGCGGCGGTCAGCCCTAACGTATCGAGTACGCCGGGCCGCAACTGCGTCGCCAGTTCGCGTACGGTGCCGATGGTTTGATCGAGCAACTCAGAAATGCCGTCGGTTTTCTTAACCAACAACTTGCGCGTTTCGCCTTCGACATGCTGGTTGATGCGTTTGCTCAACCACGAAATGTCGAGCTTCAAACCCGTGAGCAACTGCCCCAGCGAATCATGAATTTCGCGCGAAATCACGGTGCGTTCTTCTTCGCGGACCGCGCTGATTTTGGCGGTCAGCGCGCGCAACTGTTCGCGCTGTTCGCCGAGCTTGGCTTCGGCGTATTTGCGTTTGGTGATGTCGAGCATCACGCCTTCGAGAACCGCCGGTTCGCCTTCGCGTTCCATCAAGCTCGCGTTGCACAGCACCCAGACTTCGCTTTCGTCCAGCCGCCGCAGCCGCATTTCGTAATTAGTCACGCTGCCTTGTTTGCGCAATAGCTTGAGATAACGGTCGCGGTCGGCTGTTTCAAAATAAAAAGCCGTCGAGTTTAGGCGCGTCAGTTCTGCGGCGCTCGCGACGCCGACGATGTTGGCGAAAGCCTCGTTGCATTCGAGGTATTTGCCCTCTTCGTTCTCGCGGTAAACGCCCGCCAGATTCCGCTCGAAAAGTTGACGATAGCGGCTTTCCGATTCGCGCAAGGCTTCTTCGGCTTCGTGGCGTTCGAGCGCGATGCCGACGAGTTGCGCAGCGATGTCGCCCACTTTGCGCTCGGCTTCAGAAGGCTGATGAGGCTCGCTGTAAACCAACGCGATGGTTCCTAATACCCGATGTTGCGTATCGAAAATCGGCAGCGCCCACGCGCTGCGAATGCCTTCTGCCGTCAACACCTCGCCGATCCGTTCCCAACTCGCATGTTGCTGCCAGTCGGCAAACACAGTGAGTTGTTGTGCGGCAATCGTAGCGCCGATCAAGCCGGATTCGGCACTTAGTTCGAACCCGATCACGCGCTGTCGAAATGATAGCGGTAAACCTGGCGCATAACATTCGCGCAACCGCATGCTGCCTGCGTCAATCAGACAAACCGCCGTACGCGCACCCAACTGCTGTTCGTCAACAAAGCGCGCGATGGTGTCGAGTACCGCGGGCAACTTCGCTCCCGAAGCCATCAACTCCAACGTAGTGACTTGCCCCGCCACTAGCGCTTCGGCGCGTTTGCGGGCAGTGATGTCAGTCGCGGTCACCAGCAAATGCGGCTTGCCGCCCAATTCGACCGATTCGCCGGAAATGAGAAAGTTCGCCAACTCACCTGATTTGATGCGCAGCCGCACTTCCCAATCGCG
>JAYSVR010000287.1:0-1887 GCA_043718445.1 Acidobacteriota bacterium
GAATTTCTTCCGGCGTAAACTCACGAATCGGCGTCAGGCAGGAATGATCGAAGCTGCGCATCGTTTGTTTATCAATGACGCCTGCTTCGTGCATGCCGACTGCCGTTTCGTGAATTGCCGCGAAGGCTTCGCTTTTGTATGTATTAGCTTTCTTCATCGTAAGCCGCCTCTTGCCAGGTTTCGTTGGTGGGCAGTTTCGCAATCTGTTCATCGCTTAAAGCGAGCGTAAGTTTCGCCTGTCGCTTGAACTCTTTTTCTTCATCTCCGTCTATATTCGCCCTCTCACTTTTCGACCAGCCGTAAACGAAAAAGGCTTTGTCTTCCTGCCGATAATAGATGATTGACCGATAGCCGCCTGATTTCCCCTGATGAGGGCGAGCGATTCGTTGTTTGATTACGCCGCCGCCCAAATCGGCATCAACATTGCCTTGCTCGGCTTCTTTCACAGCTTCGCACAACGTGGTGTCGCTGATGCGTTCTTTACGGGCGAATCTGGCGAGCCATTTATTTTTGAATACGCGCATATCGAATTTCCCGTCACTGCGCACTCAATGTATGGCTCTTAGCACTATCTTTCAAGTTCTCAACGCCATTCGTGTGGCAGCCACCGCAGCGGGAATTAAATAACCAAAACGTTGACATAAGTCCGATGGCTTCCTATCATCCGACGCGTGTCAGTCGCTACCGTCGAAAATTTGCTGAAGGAATCGCGCAGCGCCATCATTGATTCGCTCAAGACCAAAGGCGCGCTCACGGTCGAACAATTGGCCGCGAGCCTTGACGTATCCAAAGTCTGCGTGCGCCGCCACTTGAGCTTGCTCGAAAGCGACGGGCTGATTGAGTATGAACAGGAACACCTCGAACGCGGACGTCCGCGTTTCGTTTATCGCCTGACTGACAAAGCCGGATTTCTTTTCCCGCGCAATTACGATGAATTCGCCAGCGAAGTGCTGTTGCAAGTGCTGCGCGAGTTTGGCGAAGACGGCTTGCAGCGCGTGTTGCAAGGCCGCGCCGATGCGCTGATCGAAACCTGGCAGGACAATCTGAACGGCTTGAGCTTCGACGAACGGGTCAAGGCACTCGCCAAACTGATTAGCGAAAAAGGCTTCGAAGCCGAAACGCGCAAACTCAAAGATGGCAGTTACCGTTTGCGGCAACGCAACTGCCCGACCGAAAAGATCGCGGCGGCGCATCCGCACCTGTGCGAACAGGAACTGCGCGTTTATCAGGAAGCGTTGGGTTGCGAAGTCATCCGCGATTGCCGCATCACGGAAGGTTCGACGATGTGCGAATTTCATATCGTACCCAGCAACGGCAAAACGCCGCTGCCGATCTATCACGGCAAACAGTAGAAGGAGCTAACAAAACTTTTCACATGGCTATTGAAGCGACAGAAACCGCGAGCAGCGCAATTACCGAAGAGCAAGTCTTACAAGCCTTGCGCGCCGTCAAAGACCCTGACTTACACAAAGACATCATCACGCTGAACATGATTCGTGACGTAACCATTTGCGGCGGCATCGTGAGCTTTCGCTTCGTACTCACTACGCCCGCGTGTCCCGTGCGCGACCAGTTGAAATTCGAAGCTGAGAAAGCCGTGATGGCGATCCCCGGCGTCGAGCGCGTCGAAGCGAAGATGGATGCCGAGGTGCCCAAAGCGAAAGGTAACATTGACAAGGCCGCGCTCGAAGGCATCAAACACATCATCGCCGTGAGTTCCGGCAAAGGCGGCGTAGGCAAGTCCACCGTCGCCGTCAATGTTGCCGTCTCGCTCGCGCTGATGGGTGCCAAAGTCGGCATCGTAGACACTGACATTTACGGCCCCAACGTACCGATCATGATGGGCGGCAACGATTCGCCTGCGGTACGCAATGACAAGCTCGTGCC
>JAYSVR010000288.1:0-5393 GCA_043718445.1 Acidobacteriota bacterium
AGTGAAATGAAGTCAGAGTTTTTCTTTCGCTTCCAAAACATAATTGCCAAATCTCAAATTTCAAATTCAGGTGCGCGCCAGCGAATCTGTCGGCGCTACATCAAGGCTCAGGTCGCTGACACTCGTACGGTCTTTCGGATAAAACCACAGCAACAGTGCCGAAACCAACGGCAGCAAGCTCATCAACCACAGCGCGTGAAAGAATCCGTAGCGCACGCCCAGCCAGCCCGTCAGCGGAGCGAGCAACGCGCCTGCGCCCCAGGCGAAGCCCATCATCAGGGCGGACACAGTACTCGCGCCGCCCGGCACGAGGCGTTGCGCCATGACTACGCTAACCGGAATGGGCAGGTTCAGCGCGGTTCCGCCCAGCATCATCAGCGCGTAACTCGTGACGCCCGTCGTCGCAAAAGCCATCAACAACAACGGCGTAGCGATTAACAGCGAGACCAACGAGATGCGTCGTGCGCCCCAACGATCTGCCATGCCACCGCCAAAAAATCCGCCAACGCCGCCGAAAAATAAAAAGCCCGCCAGCACTGAACTAATCGCCGTCGTACCCAATCCGCTGTCTTGCAACGCGAAGGGCAAAAAGGTTTGTACGCTCACCGACACCGCCGAGCGCAAGACGACGGCGAAATATAAAAGCGTGAGCGGCTGCCACACGACCAGCAATGAATTGCGCAGACTGATGCTATGTGTTTCAGCTTTTCGATCAGGCAGCGCGGGGCAATACCTCCACATCACCGCCGCAATGGCGATGCCCCAAAACATCGTGTACCAACTTTTTTCGAGTCCGAAGTTGGCGATGATGGCGGCGATAATCAGCGGCCCCAGCGCGTAACCCACCGTGCCCGTCGAAGAAAACACCGACATCACTAAGCCCTGATGCTTGCCCGTTCCGTCATTCGCCGCCGCGCGCGCGACGATGGCTGCGCCTTGCGGATGGAAGGCTCCGATGCCGATGCCGCCGCAAATCACCAGCGCCATCAACATCGGCAAACTTGTCGCCATCCCCAAACACGAAAGAAAAATCGCCGCGATCAGCGGGCCGAAAATCGCCATCTCGCGTTTGAGGTAACGGTCTGAAATGAGTCCGTAAGCCGGTTGCAACAGCGACGACGTAATCATCAACGTAGGCGTCAGCCATCCGACTTGTGCGGGCGTAAGCTTGAGTTTCGTAGCGAGCAACGGCAACAGCGGAAAGATAAAACTCGAATATGAATCGAGGATGAAATGCGTCGTCGAGAGCAACGCGATGGTGAGTTTGTCCTGTTTGTTCATCTATTAAAATCAGGGGTGAATTCTGTTTCTTCGGGCTGGCTCATCACCGACCAATGATCAACCGAAGACCATTGGCTGGACGCAACCACGAAGCGCGCAAAGATCGCCTGTGAAAACTGGTCGCGTTCCCAACCGATTTCAGGATGCCATTGCACACCGATGACGAAACGGTCGGCGCGTGGGTCTTCGACGGCTTCGATCACGCCATCAGAGGCGCGCGCGACAACGCGCAAATCGCGGCCTACATCTTTGATCGCCTGATGGTGGCTGCTGTTGACGCGCACCGAAAGATTGCCCGCCCATTGCGCGAGTTGCGCATCGGCTTCGAGTTGAATGAAATGCGAAGGCCGGTTGGCGGGTACGCCCTGCTCGTGTTTCAACACGTTCGGCACTTGCGATTCAAGGTCTTGATAAAGCGAACCGCCGCGCGCCACGTTCAATGATTGCAGCCCGAAACAAATCGCCAGCACCGGCATCTTGCGCTTTTCAGCCATGTCCAACAGCAGCAAATCACAACTATCGCGTTCGGCAACAACCGGCCCCAAACGCGGCAGCGGCTCTTCGCCATAATGCGCCGGATCAAGATCGCTCGCGCTGCCCGATAGCAGCAATCCATCCATCCGTTCGATCAACGCGCCCAGATATTCGCGGTTCGGAATCAGCGGAATATAGACCGGCGTAGCGCCCGCAGCCTCCAGCGCTTCGGCGTAAAAACGGCGCAAATAAAAATTATCTTTTTGAACATCCAACCGCGTCGTGATGCCGATCAGCGGTCGTTTGTGCGAGGTTTGTTCCAATGCAGGTGTGTTCCTATCAGCAAAATTGAACGCGGAGTGTAAGGAGCGTGCTAATCCCTGTCAAAACGCACTTCGGTGCAATCAAAGGCCATGCCCAGCGTCTGCTCGCGCCATCAGGAAGCAGGCTCTTGCTCCACTTTTGCCTTTTGACTTTTGCCTTTTGCCTTTTGATTTCCGAATAACAAAATGAGTCCGACGCCGATCCAGAAAAACATTCTGATCTTGCGAATGACGGCGAGCGTTACGCCCGGCGTCGAGCCGAAACCGAGCGCGGCGGTGACAAGTCCCGTGCCGAGTTCGTCTACGCCAACCAATGCGGGCACGAACATAAACGCGATGTTCAGCGCCCGATTGAGCGATTCCAGCATAAACGCCGTAGCCAAACTCACCGGCGCACCCAGTAACGTCAGCGTCGTGAAAATTTCAGCAATGCCGCCCAAGTGAAATAGCGTTTCGCACAACAACAACGCGACGAAAGCGCTGCGACGATGCGCGTAAAAATCGAAAACGTAATCTTCCAGTTCGCTGAGTTCGCTCACCTGCTTATTCAATTTATCGCGCAACTTACCTGCACCGACGAAACGTTGCGTCAGCCAAGCCGCGACTTGCGAAGCCAGCTTCCAACGACGCGCGATGACCAACACCATCGGCAAGCTCAACGCAGCCACGACCGCCACCGCGACATAAACCGCCTGCTTCAGCGATTCGCTCAAACTGAGCCGGGTCAATAAAGCCGCTGCTCCGGCCAACACCATCAGGCCGCTCGTAACGGTGTAAGCGACGTTTTCTACGGCTAGCGAAGATACGCCTGCTTTGGTTGCGAGCCGGTCGCCCAGCGCCACGAGTCGCAGCGGTTCAGCGACCAGCGGGCCAAAAGTGAGATCACCAATCGCTTCACCCGCTAACCGCGCACGCAACAGTTGCCAAAAACCGACGGTGCGTTCAGCCGGCGTCATACAAGCCAGCCACGCGCCGGTACGCGAGACGTAACGCAGCGCCGACAGCAACAGAATCAAGCCGAAGCCTGCGCCCAGCGTACGCACGCCCGCGACGATCTCAGCGAAACCGGTTTGTTTAATGACGTAAAGAAATAAGGCGAGTCCGACCAGCGCCGCGCTCAACGCCAGCCAGCGGGAATAGTTTTTCATCGCATTGGTAACGTAAGGCCGAGGCGATTAAAACTGATCAGGATCAATGCCCAAGGCGCGCAACTTTGCTGTCAGCATTTGCACTCGCTGTTGCGCGGCTTCTTTTTCTAATCGGTCTTGGTCGGCACGTTGGTTTGCTTGTTCGGCACGTTGGTTTGCTTGTTCAGCATATTCGCGTGCTTGTTCACCATATTCGCGTGCTTGTTCAGCTCGCTCGGCTGGCGTAGGAACCCAATTGCCCGTGCGATCAAGCCAGCGCAACCACAGTCGCTCTTCACCAAGGTAAGAACCGTGCCACACGCCCAAGCCTAACCGCGCCTCTTCCATCCAAACCATTCCGTCTGCTTGGGCTTCGGGCATCGCGATTTCGACATAACGCAGGTTTTCGAGCTTGAAGATACGCACTTTCTCAGCAAGGCGGCCAAAAATGAGGTAGTAAGGAATGCGCGCCCACTTCTCATAGACGTCCCACTTCGTCGGCGTACCGTCTACGTCACGCGGCACTTGTCCCAAGTCTTCGCGTTGCGTACTGGGCGAGAGAAATTCTGCCACGACCAACGGGGCGGCGGGTTCATCCCACATCACGTAACTCAATCGCATGCCTGGATGTTTCTCTTTGGGCAGCCCCACAACGGCAAACCAGTCGGGGCGTTTATAACGCCGCGTATTCTGGTCGTCGTAATAAAGATTCATGTCAGACGCCATGAAAAACTCTTCGCGTTCAAGAGCAGGCGGCTGAAAGGTTTCGCTGAGCAGGCGTGCCTGCCATTCGTGAAAAAGGTCTGGCATACCGGATTGTCCCACCTCCTCTGAAGGCAAGTCGTACATCGTGGGCATCGTAGGCATCGTAGGCGACGAGGCTTTGGGCGGCGGCGGATATTCACGTTCCAAAGCGCGTAAGGCAGTGGTCATAATTGGTTCCTCACATTTTCGCGATTGACGGCGTGAGTTTACGCCCCGCACAAAATCATCGGCAACCTAGATGGTTTGTGCTGACCTATTCGTAACTCAACGCCTCAACCGGATCGAGCCGCGCCGCGCGCAACGCCGGATAAAGCGCGCCCAGCAAGCCGCTCAACAAGCCGCCGACGCAGGTATACAACACGTAACCCGTCTCAAGTTCGATCTTCCAGTTGAGCTTGCTCACTAAAAAATAGCGCGCAACCACAGCGACCGATAAACCCAACACGATGCCCAGCAAGCTGATGAGCAAGGCTTCTTTCTCGAATACCCACGCGATGCCCGCGCGCGAAAGGCCGAGAGCTTTGAGTACGCCGATTTGCCGCGTACGTTCCATCACCGACGAATACATCGTGAGCAATACGACCAGCAGGCTGATGACGGTTGCCAGACCCGCGACAACATTCAGAAAAACATTCAAAGCCGTGAACCCCGTCGCCATGAGTTGCGGAATGTCGCGCGCAAACAGCACAGTGAAATCAGGCGTTTGCGCGACGATGCGTTGCGCGACTTCTTCCTGCTCCGCCGGATTCGCGCACTTGACGTAAATCATCGAAGCCTTCCCTTTCGCGCCCAACGCGGTTTGCATCAACGCCAGCGGCACCTTGATGCGCGCGCCCATTTCGGGTTCGTAAATGCCGACGATGGTGAGTTCACGATCTGACAAGGCTTTGATTTTGTCACCGACGTTGAGCTTTTTATCGCGGGCTTCTTTGCTGTCAATGATGACGACATTGCCATCGGCAGGCAGCGGCTGGCCTTGCACAATGTGCAGCTTCGTCGCCGCCGCAAACTCGTCGTAATTGATCGCTTCGATTTGGCGAATGCCCAAGCCGCCGCTCGCGCCCATCTCAAGGTTTTGCCCAATCGGCACAGCAAAGGCTACGCCCGGCACGGCGCGAACCTTAGCGATGACTTCATCAATCGGAATGTTCATATCTGCCGAAGTCAGCGAAATGCCCTGCCCCGCTTGGCGCAACATAATTTCTACGCCGACGTTCGAGCCGCGCCGCCCGACTTCGCGCAACGCCCCGCGCACGAGTCCGACGGTGAGTACGACCAACACGACGCCAAGGGCTACGCCAAACACGCTGGCGGCGGTGCGTCCGGGATGATGCGATAGGTTTGAAGTGACAAGATTGTTCATGGGTAAAGATAGGATTTGTTGAAAAACATCAGACGAGTTTGCGCACCATCAGGCTCACGG
>JAYSVR010000289.1:0-5363 GCA_043718445.1 Acidobacteriota bacterium
CATCGGCAAGCCGGATTGCATCAGCAACGCTTTCTTCCTGAAAAATCTCGTCAGTCCCGCCGCGCCCATGCGTGAACTGCCCAAGCCTGAAAGTTTGAAAGAATGTTTTTCGGCTTCGTACATCAACCCCGTGAGCGCGCCGTCGTTGAGGCTGACGGCTCCGGCTTCGAGGCGTAAGGCGAGGGCTTCGGCTTCGTCGAGCGAACCAGCGATGACGGCGGCGCTCAAGCCGTATTCGCTATCGTTCGCCAACGCGATGGCTTCGTCAGTGGTGCGATAAGCCATCACGGGCAGGACGGGGCCGAAGGTTTCTTCGGTCATCACCGTCATCGTGTGATTGACGTTGGTTAAGACCGTAGGGCGAATCCAATTGCCGCCGCCGTGGGTTTCAATCTTGCCGCCGGTGAGTACGCGCGCGCCTTTGCTCACGGCGTCTGCGAGTTGCGCAGCGATAATGTCGGCCTGCTTATCGAAGATCAGCGGCCCGATTTGTCCGCGATGGATGTCGGGATAGTTCAACGTAACGGCTTCAGCTTGTTGCACGAGTTCGGCAATGAAAGCCTCCGCAATCGTTTCATCCACATAAACCCGTTCGAGCGACTGGCAGGCTTGCCCCGTCGCCAACACCGAAGCCCGCAAGACGGTTGAAGCTGCGCGTTGAATGTCTGCGCTCGCGGTAACAATCACCGGGTCTTTGCCGCCGAGTTCGAGAAAGGCTGGAATCATTCGCTGTGCGCAAGCGGCAGCCACGAGCTTGCCGGTGGTGACGCTGCCGGTGAAACAAATCGCGTCAGCGCATTCGATCAACGCCGCACCGGTTGCGCCTGCGCCTTGCACGAACACCAACGGCAACGCAGGCACGTTCAACAAACTCTCGCGCAGCGGATCAACGAAGCGCGGCGCGATCTCACTGGGTTTGATGATGACGGCGCAGCCCGCCAGCAACGCCGGAATCGCATCAATCATTGCGAGTGTGAGCGGAAAGTTCCACGGGCTGATGACGCCGACCAGCGCATAAGGCACAAGCTGATGTTTGAAATGAATCGAAGGCAGCGCGACCGATTGCCGCGCGGGTTCGGGCTGCATCAACGACGGAGCCAGCCCACACCAACGATCTATCGAACGAATCACGCCGTCGAATTCCATCGCCGAGATCAACGCGCGTCCGGTGTCAGTCGTTAGTGCATTGATGATGGCGGCGCGCTGTTGCGTGAGCGAATCTTTCCACGACTGCAATATGCTGATGCGTTCGTCGAGCGCCCGCGCAGCCCATCCGTTGTTGCGCAAGCGCAGCGCAAGCGCGTGCAATTCATCCGCTGACGGCGGCGTGAACTCGTAATCGTTTTGCCCGTTGCGCGGATTGCGCACCTGAATCGTCGTCATCAATTCCCTTCTCTCAGAGCCTGTTTCAAAGTTGCCTCTACCCGATTGGGCTTTCGCCACAATGAAGCACAAAAGCCACAAAAACTTTTTTTGCAAAACGGATGCGAACTAACACTGCCAGATGGTCTCGCGGTGATTCGCAAACAGGCTGGAGTGTTGTTCCAAGCAAACCTTGCTTTTGTGGTTTATGTGCCTCTTGGTGGCGAAAGCCCCTTCAAGCCAGCAAATCATTCACCAACAAGCCATGCACATCAGTCAGCCTGAAATCGCGTCCGGCGTAACGATAGGTCAGCCGTTCGTGATCGAAGCCCAACAAGTGCAACAGCGTCGCGTGCAAGTCGTGAACGTGAATCGGTTTCTCGACGGCGGCAAAACCGAACTCGTCCGTCGCGCCGTACACAAAACCTTTCTTCACGCCGCCGCCCGCGAGCCAGATCGAAAAGCCATGATTGTTGTGATCGCGCCCCCACGTCGCGCGATCAGTTCCGCCCGATGGGCCGGTCAATTCGACGACGGGCGTACGTCCGAACTCGCCGCCCCAAATCACCAGCGTGTCATCAAGCATGCCGCGTTGTTTGAGATCGGTGAGCAACGCGCCGATAGCCTGATCGGTTGATTCTGCCAAACGACGATGCGCGGCGGCGAGATTGTCGTGGCTATCCCACGGCTGATCTTTGCCCTGCCACACTTGCACGTAACGCACGCCGCGTTCGAGCAAGCGCCGCGCCATCAGCAACTCGCGACCATAGATCGTATCGCCATAAAGCTTGCGCATGGCTTCCGGTTCTTTGCTCACGTCAAACGCATCGGTCGCTTCGGTCTGCATACGAAAGGCGAGTTCGTAAGATTGAATTTGCGCTTCGATGCGCGCGTCGTCTTGCCGCTGTTGCTGGTAGCGCGCGTTGAGTTGTGCGAGCAAATCGAGTTGCTGGCGCTGCTCGCCGCGCGTGACTGCCGTGTTGCGTATGTGTTCGATCAGGCGTTCGACGGCGGTTTCTTTGGTGTCAACGTAAGTGCCCTGATAGAGCGCAGGCAAAAAACCCGACGTCCAGTTTTGCGTGCCGCTCACCGGATAGCCATAAGGACACAGCACGACGAAACCCGGCAGGTTTTGGTTTTCGGAACCGAGGCCATACAACAACCACGAACCGAAACTCGGTCGCACTTGCCGCGCGTCGCCGCAATTCATCAACAACAACGAAGGCTCGTGATTCGGCAAGTCGGTGTGCATTGAACGAATCACGCACAGGTCGTCTACGTGTTTGGCCGTGTGCGGAAAAAGCTCACTGACTTCGATGCCGCTCTGCCCGTGCTTTTGAAACTTATACGGCGAACCGAAAGCGACGCCGGTCTTGCGTTCGGTCTTGAGGTGAATCGGCAACGGCTTGCCATCGTATTTCGTCAGTTGCGGTTTCGGATCGAACGTATCCACCTGCGAAGGCCCGCCGTTCATAAACAGATGAATGACGCGCTTCACTTTGGGGGCGAAGTGCGGACGCTTCACATTCGATTGCGGATTTGAGATTGCAGATTGCAGATTGGCGGAAGTGTCATCCGCCAATAACGACGCCAGTGCGAGCGAACCTAAGCCGGTGCCGACTTGCTGCAAGAGTTCGCGGCGGGTGAGAAAGTGATGCGCTATAGTTTCGATTTGTCTAGCCACGAGATTTCTCCTGTGAAGCGATCAATGTATTCCTGCAACAACAACACAGGAATCATCGTGATCGCGGTTTCGCCTTCGCGGTAACGAAAGACGCGGGGAATGCAACCGACTTGCACACACTCCGGTTCGCTCTCATCACGCGGCGTATAGTCAATTTTGAAATGAAAGCCCTGGCTCTGACAGGCTTCCATAATCGCCGCGATGATCGCGCCGTGATGTTCCAACTCTGCCGTAACGGAAAGCCAGCGGCCTTGATACAACACAGCGAATTGGTTTCCCGCTGCGACATGGCAACGTTCAGCGTCGCAACCCGCCCATTGCGTTAATAACTCAGCCAAGCTGGGCCATTGGAAATGTTCATCTTCGTTTTTCAGACCAACCTTTATAACCATAAAGCCCCTAAAAACTATGCGTAACATCGCGAGCCAATAGATACGCGGATGACGCGGATTTTCGCGGATCAACCGAAAGAAAATCCGCGTCAATCCGCCGCATCCGCGTCATCCGCGTATCCATTTTCCTTGTTGCCATACTTCAGCTATTCAATCGTCATAAACTCCGCCGCCATCAACAACACCTGCGCGTAACGTTCCCACGCCGTCAGCGGTTGGTCGTAAGGCGCGCGAAAGTCGCGCACCGAATCCCACACGTCTTTATTGCCATCCAATCGTTCGATCACGACCGGCCAGTGGTGTTCATTGCCTGAAGTCACGATGAAATCCAGCACGTCACCGCGTTGCACTGCGATCTCGGCGAGGTCAGTAGCAATAGCTTTTTGCTGCGCGCTCCATTTGCCTAATGAACCGGTGCGGGATGAAACCACGTAACCGAACCGATCTTTGCATTTGCCGCAGGATGAATGTGAGAGCGAACCGTTGAGTTTGATGCGTCCGTCGAAATCAGCCGTCCAGCGACGGATGGGCGTCTTGCCTTTGCCTTCGCCGGGCAGTGCGCCTTGGGCGTGAATAATCGCCGTCGTATCGCGCGGGTCGCCAGGCATCGCTGAATTCCGCCATTCGCCATTCATGAAATAAGCCAGCTTCTCAAAGTTCGTCACGCGCCCCGCCTTTTCACCGTAATCGCCCTGCCCGTATTGCCACGCCGCGCGTTTGTCGTTGGTGCTTTCTGCCGGAGTCGCCGATTGAATGAATTGCCTGCCCAACGCCAACTCTGCGCGCGAAGCCGCCCGGCCATAGAGCGTGCGATAAAGCCACAAGATGCGATCAGCTTGGTTCGCCGAACGCGCCGCCAATGCACGCGCCTGTTCGTGTGTGAACGGCGCATTCATCAACAACAAAGCCTGTTGCGCGACGGTCGTGAGATAACGTTGCGGTACGTGTGCATCGGGGCTGGCGAAATCGAAGGCGCGAAAGTCGTTCGGTACGAGCGCGCGATCAAGAAAGGCGTAGATGGTTCGGCGTTGCGCGAACGGCCAGACGATGGCGCTTTCGGGCAAGCCACCCAGCCGCGCGTCGAGCTTGCCGCTCACCGACAACAACGTATCGCGCAACTCTTCCCAATCCATGCGGCGGCGATTGAAATGCCAGAGCAATTTGTTTTCAGGGTCTGCGGCGCGTGCCGTCACGTTGTCATCGCTGCTTTGCTGATAAGCGCGCGACAACACGATTTGCCGATGCAGCCATTTCAACGACCAGCCGTTTTCGATCAAGCCGCGCGCGAGATAATCCAACAACTCAGGATGCGAAGGCGCATCGCCGCGCGTACCGAAATCACTCGGCGTGGCGACCAAGCCCGTGCCGAAGTGCCAAGCCCAAACGCGATTGACGATCACACGCGCCGTCAACGGATTGCGCGCGTCGGTGATGGCTTGCGCGAGTTCAAGACGCTCGCGGCCTTTGCCAAAAGGCTGGCGCGTGTTGTCACAAAGGATTTGCAGAAATTGCGGCTCGACTTTTTCGCCTTTGTTTTTTGAATTGCCACGCACGAACACATAGCCGGGTTCGGGCTTGGGGTTGTCTTCGATGCATTGCGCGCGCGGCGGAGCGCCTTCGTAAGCCTGCCGCAAAAATACGTTGTCGAGCTTGCGCCGCTTGCCGCGTTCGTCCTGCCCGTCAACCGAGAGATGAATATTTTCATAGTCAGCAAACGGCACTGACGTAGGCGCGTCGCTTGAATGCAAGACTTGCCGCAAGCGTTCGGCTGGCGCGTCGGCATTCGGTTCGGGCTTGTCGTAAGACGCCAGTAACTTGCCGTAAATATCTGCCGCTTCACTTAACGAAGCAGGCGCGGTCTTAAAGGCTTGCGCGACCAAAGGATGAACTGCGGAGTTGTGGGGCAGGTTCCCAACCTGCCCCAC
>JAYSVR010000290.1:0-5363 GCA_043718445.1 Acidobacteriota bacterium
TATCGAACCACCCGACGAAATCACGGGCGATGTCTTCGTTCATTACTCTGCGATTGAAATGGACGGCTTCAAAACTCTCGACGAAGGTATGGAAGTCGAATACGAGTTGGTCAGCGGCCCCAAAGGTAAACAAGCCGAAAAGGTGAATCGAGTGCAGTAACGTCTGTCTGGTGTATGGGTTTGGAAAATAATGCCTGATCCGTAAGTTATACGGATCAGGCATTATTATTTTTTGCGAGTTACTTTAATTGCCTGCCAGACCGATACCAGTGAATGAAAATAGTCTGAGTTTAAATCACCTAGAAAAATCGCTGAATACGCGGAAAAGCGCAGAAGGGTGCGGAAATTATTCCATCAGCCATTCGCTCGCAGTTGCCGGTCTTTTTTCCATCCAAATCTTTCCCGCTTCTTTCCGTGCTTTTCGGCGTATTCCGCGATTTTTCTGAAGTGTTGCTGTGGCCCGCTTCGTCGCGCAGATTGAGCAACAGCGCAGCGCAATGGCGCGGCGATAGCGCAGTGATCTCGCGCCACAAATTGCTCAGATAACGCCGCTGATCGAATTGCTGCGTCTGGTCTGATTGCCCTTCAAGCAAAGTTTCAGCCGCGTGCTGACGAGGCGCGGCCGTTTGGTCGTGGACGTTGCACCATTCGGCGACGACCGTAACCAGTTGATCGAGTTCGAGCGGTTGTTGCAGCCAATCCAGCAATTGATACAAGAGCGTTTCGGGCTTGATGGCAGTCGCCTCGCCGCGCGGGAATAACTCAGCCGCGACGCGCTGCGGGTCTTCGTGCAATTGGCGCAGTCGCGTGCGCGCTTGCGGATCAAGCGCGGCGGACGCGAGCGGCCAACTCGCCAGACTCGCATGCCATTCATCGCGTTTGGCCTGCAACAAGCGAAAGTGCGGATGATGGCTCAACACATAACGCAGCCGATGTTTGAGCGCGTAACGTTTGGGGAATTTGTGGCGGAAGTATTCATAACAGCCGCGATAAGCCACGACCGCTACATAATTTTGCCAATCCCGAACCGCTTCGCCTTCGTGCAGGCGTTCGGCGAGATGCAGCAGAATTTCGCCGCTGAGGTCTTCGGTGTCCTGATGAGTTGGTTCGTCGTGCGGACGCAAGCGCAGGCGCACGATCTCGCGCACCAGCGGTTCGGCTTCGGCCAGCCATTGCGCGCGGCGCGCGACGGTTGAATCACTCGAATATGCCATTTGAGACGAAGCTGAACTCATCAAAAACTCATTGGGGCAAAACTCATTGAGGAATCGCGGGGGAAGCGTCGGCTCCGACCACGACGAAGCCCGCCCAATAAAACGGATGGCGCGTTTGCGGGTTACGCAACAGCTTGAGCGCAGCGGCCCGCAGCGCAGCGCTCTTGTCGCCCATGGCAATGAAAGGCGACCATCAAATCAGTCGTACTCGCCGCGTCCACCTGCCATTGGCTCAACACGGCGGTTGGTGCCCCCGCGACAAACAGCGCCCAACTCATGCCGATGACGCCTTCGCCCCCGACGAGTTGGCCGCGTCCGGTTTCGCAGGCCGAAAGCACGACGAGTTGCGGACGCAAGTCGAGCTTCATCAACTCCCAGGCTTCAAGCAATCCATCATTGTTGATTTCATTGGCAGCTTTATTCGCCGCCAGCAACACTTGCGAATAAAGCGGACTCGTTGCGTTGAGCAAGCCGTGCGCGGCGATGTGCAATACATCGTATTTTTTCGCTTCGGCTTTGAAGCGGTCTTCGCGCGCAGCGGCTCCGAGATAGACGCGGCTGTGCGATGCGTCATACAAACGAGCGAGGGCTTTCACTTCGATTTCGGCTTGCGGCAACGCGCCGAGCGGAGCGGTGCGGGAAGCGGCGGCAGGCGTTTGCGCCGCTCCGCGCGGATTGCCCAACGCCAATAACGAAAGGTTTTTGGGCGGCGTTCGCTGGGCGAGTGAGAGCGCACGCAATACGCTAAACGAAGGCGCATATGACAGCGCGTGCGTTTCGATCAGATAACTCGCGCCGTCGTGCAAAGATTGAAACGGCAGTTCCCACAGCGCCTCGTCAGGTACGATGACGAGCCGCGTCAAACCGCGTAACAGCGGCGCGGCGGGTTTTAGCAAGTCACGATAAAGCTGCTCGGCAGGCGCACGGAATTCGAGTTTGCGCGCGGCGATCAGTTCGCGGAAGGCTCTAGTCTTTTGCGTGATTATGCCCCATTAGCCCATGCACCGTAGAAAGATTTTGCCAGGCGGCGGCTTGAAAAACCGTATGCTTGATCGTTTCAGCCAGCGTCAGGGCTTGTTCGAGCGCGGCGCGCGCTTCGTCATATTTTTGCAGGTCGGTCAGCGTATTGCCGATCTTTATCAACGCGGCAGCTTCGCCGGGGCGTTCGTTGGATTGGCGGCGACGCGCCAGCACTTCGTTAAATATGCGAGTGCCTTGCCGTGGTCGCCTTGCGACGAATAAACACCGCCCAAACGGTCGAGCGAATTGGTCAAGTTGATGAAACTGCCTTTGCGCCGGTCAAAGGCGAGGGCACGTTCAAAGCGTTCCTGGGCTGCGCCGTATTTGCCCTGCTGCAAATAGATGCCTCCGGTTTGCGAGAGGAAGCTGTTTTCCAATACTTCATCGCCCAACGCCGCCGCGCGCCGCTGGCCTTCGGTATAAGCCGCCAAAGCCGCCTCGAAATCGCCCAACGCGGAATGCGTATTGCCGAGACTGAGTTGCATGCTCATCGCGCCCGTCGCGTCACCCGCCGCCGTGTGATCGCATTGCGATTTGAACTCGCGACGATGACGCGCTTGTGGCAAGCCTATCCCGAATTGCGCGGCTCGCTGTCGCACCACGCGCAGGAAGCTGCGCTGCGGCAATTCCTGAAATTGACGACGGCCTTCACGCCGCTGACGCCGGAAGACCTCAATCAGGTGATGCATTGTTTGCGCGTCCAGCAGTTCAGCGCGGGACAGACGATTTATCCAACGGGCGCGGCAGGCGCGGCAGGCGCGGCGGGCGCGGCTTGCTACATTTTGCGCACGGGCAACGTGCAACTCGTGCAACACAACACGGGCGGTCGCACCGTCACACCATTGCAACCCGGTGACGTATTCGGCGAACTGTCCTTGCTCACCGGACAACCGCGCGAACACGCGGCGATTGCGCGCGAAGCGACTTCGGTTTTCTGTTTGGCGAAAACTGATTTCGAATGGCTGACAGCGGCGATACCGGCCTTCAAGGATGCGCTGGTCAATGTGGCTGCCGGGTTCAGCCAGCGCGCGGTGCGCGATACGGGCAGGCTCGCGCCGTTGCCTACGACTCAGTTGCCCGCTGCGCCGCTGCCGCCACCTGAAGTAACTTATGACGCGCCGCGTGCCAGTCGCTATCCGGCTTTATTGCAACTCAGCGAAAGCGATTGCGGCGCGGCGTGTCTGGCGATGGTCTTGCGCTATTACCGCAAGCACGTCTCGATCAATCGGCTGCGCGATCTGGTCAACGTCTCGCGGGACGGCGCTTCGATGCACAGCATCGCGGGCGGCGCTGAGGCGTTGGGATTTCATACGAACATCTAGCCTCGCTCGAACTGCCCGCGATTGTTTATTGGGAAGGCTTTTATTACGTCGTGTTGTATGAGGCGAGCGCGGAACACGTCACGATTGCCGATCCGGCCATCGGCTTGCGGCGCTTGAGCAAGGCAGAGTTTCTGAAAGGCTGGACGGGTTTTCTGCTCACGCTCAAACCGACCGCCAAAATCGAGGACGTAGAAGAATCGAAAACCACCGCCGGACGCTTTCTGCCGCTGCTCACGCCGCACCGCAAGCTGCTGGTCGAAGTGTTGCTGGCGTCGTTTGTGCTGCAAGTGTTCGGGCTGGCGATGCCGATCTTCACGCAAGTCATTGTGGATCGCGTCGTCGTTCATCAAAACGCGCCGATGCTGAACGTCATGCTGATCGGCATGTTGCTGGTGGCGTTCTTTCAGACGGCGACGGTGGCCTTGCGGCATTACTTGATGGCGCATACGACGCGGTGCATTGATTTGCAGATGGTGGTGAATTTCTATCAGCACCTGATGAGCCTGCCACTGCGTTATTTCGAAGAGCGCAAGATCGGCGACATTCTCAAACGCTTTAACGAAAACGCACGCATCCGCGATTTGCTGACCGGGCGTGCCATCAGCGTCATGCTTGATGCGATGATGATCGTCGTCTATCTGGCGCTGATGTTTTATTACAACGCCGGACTGACGCTGTTGGCGTTGTTATTCATCCCCGGTTATGCCGTGCTGGTGTGGCTGATGACGCCGCGCCTGAAAAAACAGTACCGCGAAGCCTTTGCCCAAGAGTCTGAAGCCGATGCCTTCATGGTCGAAACCATCGGCGGCATCGGTACGATCAAGATGACGGCCAACGAACGCCGCGTGCGCTGGCGGCTGGAAGGGCTGATGGTCAAGGCGCTCAACGTGCAGTTTCGCAGCAAATTGCTGCATCTCACCGGCTCTTCGATCAGCAACATTTTGACAACGTTGAGCAGCGTGTTGTTGTTGTGGTACGGCGCACGGCTGGTGATGGCGGGCGAACTTTCGGTCGGCCAACTCGTAGCCTTCAACGTGCTGGTTGCCAGCCTGACCAGTCCCATCCGCAGCCTGATTGATCTGTGGAATGAATTGCAGGAAGCCGGTCTCGCGCTTGAACGGCTCAATGATGTTTTCGACGCCAAGCCCGAAAGCGAACGCAGCGCACGCATGGTGCTGCCCGCCGCGCGCGGACACGTGCGGCTCACCAACGTGACGTTTCGTTACCCGACGCGCGCCGACCGCAATGTGTTGCAAGGCATCAATCTCGAAGTCCTGCCCGGCCAAACCGTCGCGCTGGTCGGACGCAGCGGCGCAGGCAAAACGACTTTCGCCAATTTGCTGCTGCGCCTTTACCAACCGAACGAAGGCCGCATTTACATTGACGGTTATGACCTTGAGCAAGTCTCGCTCGACAGTTTGCGCTCGCAAATCGGCGTCGTACCGCAAGACGTGTTTTAATTCAGCGGCAGCATCCGCGAAAACATCGCGCTGGGCGACCCCGACGCCCCGCTGCAAGAAGTCGTCGGCGCGGCCATGCTGGCGGGTGCGCACGAATTCATCAGTGAGTTGCCGTTGGGTTACGAAACCCGCATCGGCGAGCGCGGCCAAAGTCTTTCAGGCGGACAGAAACAGCGCCTCGCCATCGCCCGTGCGCTGTATAAAAAACCTCGCATCCTCATCTTTGACGAAGCCACCAGCGCGCTCGACGTAACTGCTCACGGTTTTGAGTTATGCGGTTCAATCTCTTGTAACGCTTCTTTGCGTAACGCCGTCTGACGTTGGTGAAGCAGGTTAATTTTGATGGA
>JAYSVR010000030.1:0-8516 GCA_043718445.1 Acidobacteriota bacterium
AACGATTCCGCTGAATTTGCCTGCGACAGGCGCATTCACGATTTTCAATAACGCGGCGCAACCCTTACAGATCAAACAGCACCGCGTCAGTCACGAAGCGTTCAAAGTTGAAGTGACTACGCTTGAGGCAGGCAAGCGTTATCAACTCAACCTCACCGTCAAAGAGGGCTTACCCGTCGGCTTGCACAAAGCCGTCTTGACTATCGAAACCGACAGCACCGAAACGCCGAAGCTCGAAATTCCTTTGAGTTTGCAAGTGGTTTCACCGGTGACGGTCAATCCCACCAAGCTGATGATGGATAACGTATTTGTCAGTCAGGCTGATTACGATGTGACGACTTACGGCAAATTCACTTGGGTACGCTTTGCGCGCGGCGAAGGGCTGGAACTGAAAAGTCTCACGTCCGACCTGCCTTATCTGGCAATCAAGGTCGAATCGGTAGAAGGCAACAAGCAAGTTTATATGTTGCGTGTGACCTTCAAAGATCGCCCGCCAGTGGGTACGCATCAGGGCAAGATCAAGATAGAGACCAGTCACAAAGACGTTCCGTTCCTCGAAATTCCTGTCACTGTCATAGCCAAATAACTCATCGGTAAACACCGACCAGCAGGGCGAGCCGCGAAAGATCACTTTCGCGGCTCGCCTTTTTTGTATTCACAGAGGCCCGCGCGCGTCGTTTGCGCCTGCAATTTTCAGCGCCGAAAAAAAGTCATTCGGGTTGATACTTTTTGCAAAAAGCCTGCGCTAACAGTAAGTGAAGGCAGAAAAATCTGTGTATGAAGATAATGAAACGATGTGCGCAAGGAGACGAACAATGCCTGTGATTCCTGCTGTTACCGCTTTGTTACAAGCGTGGTGCGAAGGCGATCAAACGGCGCTCGATCAATTGATTCCGCTGGTCGAAGCCGAACTGCGGCGCTTGGCGCATGGTTACTTGCGCAAAGAGCGCGCCGGTCACGTGCTGCAAACTTCGGCGTTGCTGGATGAAACCTATCTGCGTTTGATTCGCGTGAAGCCCAAAGCATTCGACGGGCGCACGCAATTTTTCGCGCTCTCGGCGGAACTGATGCGACGCATTCTCGTAGATTTCGCCCGCCGCCAACACGCCGCGCGCCGAGCCGGATGGCAGCAGGTCGAGTTTGACGAAGCCCTCTCCATCGCGCGCGAACGCCCTGCCGATCTGGTCGCGCTGGATGAAGCGCTGGACGCGCTCGCGGCCTTCGATCAACGCAAGAGCCGCATCGTCGAGTTGCGTTATTTCGGCGGACTGACCGAACAAGAGATAGCGACCGTGCTTAAGGTTTCACTGATTACGGTCAAGCGCGAGTGGCAAGCCGCTCGCACCTGGCTTTACCGCGAGATGAGCAAAGGGACGCGATGAATTCCGAAAGACAACAACAAATCATGCAGTTGCTGGAAGCCGTGCAGGAACGCGCACCGCACGAACACGACGCTTTCCTGCAACAGGCTTGCGCCGCCGACTCCGCGTTGAGGCGCGAAGTCGAGTCGCTGCTCGCGGCGGAAGCGCGCGCGGGCAGCGGCTTTCTGAAACAGCCCGCCATGCAGGACGCCGCGCAATTGCTGGCGGCGCAATCCACCTTGCTGGATAACGCTGACCCTTTCGTCACCCCTTACGTCACGACGATACCCAACGCGCCACCTGATTCGTTAAACCTGGGCGCGCTGTTGGGCGGGCGCTATCAGATCGAACGCGAATTGGGGCGTGGCGGCATTGGCGTAGTCTTTCTGGCGCGTGACCGCAACTTGCACAACCGCCAAGTCGTCATCAAAGCCTTGTTGCAAGAGAGGCTGAACGGCACAGCGCGCGCGTTATTCGAGAAAAAGTTCCGCGACGAAATCAAAGCCCTGGCATTGATCGAAGACCCCGCCATCGTGCGTCCGCTCGATGCCGGGCAATTAGCCGATGGGCGGTCATATCTGGTGATGGAATACGTGGCAGGCCAACCGCTCGGCCAATTCATCGCGCCCAGCGGGATGGACTTGCCGCGCGTCGCTCGCTTGCTGAGACAAATTGCACGGGCGCTCGACGCCGCTCACAGCCAAGGCGTCGTCCACCGCGACCTGACGCCGAACAACATCCTGCTGCTGAATGCCGCAACCGACACAGAGCAAATCAAGCTGATTGATTTTGGACTGGCGACCGTGCGCGAAGCCCTGACCGCCAGCCACTCGCCCACCACTGTCGTAGCGGGCACGCCGGTTTATATGGCTCCCGAACAGTTGCGCGGCAAGCCCGAAAAGGCCAGCGACATTTACGCGCTCGGCGTGCTGGCTTATCAACTGACGACCGGGAGTTTGCCTTTCGCAGGCAAAACTTTCATTGATATTGAGGCCGCACAACGCGCCGGAATCCAAACGCTGCCCTGTGCCTTGCGTCCCAATTTGCCGCCCGCCGCGCAAGCCGCAATTCTGCGCGCGCTGTCGCTTGACCCGCGAGACCGCTACGCAAGCGCGACAGCCTTTAGCGAAGATTTTCAGCGCGCTTTGAGCGAAGTCGGCAACGATGCTTATCAAACCAGCGCGGGCGAATTGTCAGAGACCGTATCCAACACAACGAATGTGTTGCCGCCATCGCAGGCTTGGCGTTGGTGGCTGAGTGGTGGATTGTTAGCGGTGTTGTTGTTGGGCGCGTTGGCTTGGCGTTCGCTTTCGCCAGCGGTTGAAGACAAGCCAGCCAGCGCACCCGTCGTGTCACCGGTCAGTGCGGAGCGCACGTTGAGTTATGCGTTGCTGGCGCAAAAGAATCCGCGCAGTCACCGCAACAGTCAGCCGTTTGCGCCATTGCCTGACACGACCTTTGGCGCGGGTGACCTGATGCGGCTGACCTTGAGCAGCGCGCAATCCGGCTATCTTTACCTGTTGAGCGAAGCGCGCGAGTCTGCCAGTCAATCGTCAGAGTTTGTCGCGCTCTTTCCCAACCACAAAGACAACGGCAGTTCGGCTTATCTGAAGGCGCAACAAGTCGTGCAACTTCCGCCCGATGACCATTGGTGGGATTTCAGTGCGGAACCAGCCGAAGAAAAACTCTGGTTGATATGGGCGGAACAGCGCGTGCTGGAGTTGGAAGGAAATCGCAAAGACGTTCAGGCGCTCGACGCGCGTGCGAGCGAAACCGTGCGGCGCTGGCTGGCGGCGCAGCGTGTTATCGAACTGAAACTCGCGCGCGACGAATCACAACCGCCGCTACAACTGGCGGGTAAATCATCCGTGCTGGTGGGCTGGCTGACTCTGCCACGGTAGCGCAATCTGCCGAGATTGCGTGGCTCGCAATCGAACGCATTGATGGTTACGGACGCATTGCGGCGCTGGGTTGCGCAAGGCGTTCGTGGTTCCGCCAGGGCTAAACGATCATGCAGTGCAATCTCGGCAGATTGCGCTACTGTTCCTGCCGGTGAGCCTTGCCGGCATTACACTTTCTCTGAAAAGGAATCACTATGACCAAACAACATGACTGGGCTTTTCTGTTCACCCTGACGCTGCTATTCGTTTTTTGCGGAACCGCGCTGGCGCAGCAAGATGACGACGAAGACGCTCGCATTCTGGGCGACAAACGCTTTCGCGCCGGACGCCAACGCGCCAGCCCGCCGCGTACGCAAACCAAACCTGCTGCGCCCGCAGCGCCAGAGGCTAATAACGCGGAACTCATCGGCGTCACCTTTTGGCGTTTGAGTCCGGCGACGGAAGCCAGCCGCCGCGCTTCGTCAGAGCAGGACGAGCCGTCGCGGCTGTTGATTCCGACGAAGAAAGGCGCTGCGCCGCAGCCCTTTCACGCCGCGCGCATCGGCGATGACGCCGCGTTCCGCAACGGCGAACTGCTGTGGCTGGGCATCGAAGTCCCGCGCGCCGACGAGAGTTTCGTTTACGTGCTCGATCGTGAGCAGTATGCCGACGGTACATTGGGCGAGCCGTATCTGATCTTTCCCGCGCCGACTACGCCGAAAGATGCCAACGTCGCCAGCGCGGGCCGCATCGTTTACGTCCCCGCGCCCGATGACCCGCTGCCTTACTTCCGGCTCGAACGCAGCAATCAACAGCACATTGCCGAACGCCTCACGATCATCGTTAGCCCGCGTCCCCTGACCTTTCGCGGGCAACTGGAAGAACTGGCCGCCGACATCAAGCTGCTGCGCGTCGCCACGGCGGAAGCCGCCCGCTGCGAACGCGAATGGTCAGGCCAGACCGAACGGCTGCCCGCGCGCCGCGACTTGAGTGCAGGCATTACACGAGCCGAACAGGAAGTGCGCGAGACGCGGAAGATGATTCCTGCCAAAGGCGAGACGCGGCGGTTGCTGCCTGCGGATTTGTTGCCGCATACGATTTATCGCGTGCGGGGCAAAGCGGGACAGCCCGTGTTGGTGAATGTTTCGTTGCGGATTGCGCCTTGAGTTTTATGGCGGATGGTTGAGAGGTTCGTGCTTATGCCAACGTCGGCTCGATCAGTTGTTCGGCTACGTCGGCGGGCAGCGAGACCAGCGCGAAGGCGCGGGCGGAATACAGATAGTCTTCGCCCGCTTCGTCTACGACGCGCAGATAACCGGCGGGGGCTGCGGGGTCGGGCAGCACGCGGTAGATTTTATGCAGGATCAGGTCTTCGCCCTGCGGGTCTGCGCGCAAACAGATGGCAAATTGCATGGGGTCAGTCGGCATAGTGTTAGTCGAGAATCCGTTTGATCTTCAGCGCTTTCGATCTGCATGATCGCGCCGACGAGTTGAAAGTTGCCGAAGGTCATAAGCTACGGTAGTCATTCTGTCTTGCACTCAATTTCGGCACAAGCGTCAACCACCGGACAACGATCAAGGAGAACCCAGTATGAACACAATCAAGTTTCTCAAAGCCATTTGCCTCGTGCTGCTCGTGCTCGGTGCGCTGCGCGGCAGCGCGGCAGGCCAGAACGAACGCGGCCAAACTGCTACGGCCAAAAACGAACCGTCGCGCCAACCCATCCTGCGCATTGAGACGGGGATGCACACCGCCCCCATCTACCGGATTGGCGTGGACGCCGCGAACCGCTTTCTGGTCACTGCCTCGGTTGACAAGACAGTGCGCGTTTGGGAACTCCCGTCGGGGCGACTACTGCGCACTATTCGCGTGCCCATCGGCGCAGGCTTCGAGGGCAAGCTCTTCGCCGTCGCTATCTCGCCTGACGGCAGCACTATTGCCGCTGGCGGGTACACAGGTTACGAGTGGGAGAAGACATATTCCATCTACCTCTTTGACCGCGAGAGCGGTCGCCTCATTCGGCGACTGGGTGGATTGCCGGATGGGGTCGCTCATCTCGTATATTCACCGGATGGACAGTATCTGGCGGCCACGCTCGGTGGCAAGAATGGTGTCCGCGTCTTTTCCGCCGTCGCTTACGGGCCGTCAGGCGAGGACAAGGCTTACGGTGACGGTAGTACCGGCGCTGATTTCGACCGCAGCGGTAGATTGGTGACCACTTCATATGATGGCTTTATCCGCATCTACACGACCAGCGTTAACGGTTCGCTGCGCCTAGTTGCGAAAACGAAAGCGAAGGGCGGCCAGCGACCCGACAGTGTCAAATTCTCTCCCGATGGCACGCACGTCGCCGTCGGGTTTGCAGATCCTTCGAAGGGGGTGGCGGTGCTTCAATCAAGCGACCTCGCGCCGCTGTTTGCTCCCGACACCACCGGCCTCAACAGGATCAACAGGAACTATAGTTTGAACTATGTCGCATGGTCGGCGGACGGCGGAACGCTCTACGCGGGAGGAATCCTCAACGATGCGAACGTTACCCAATTCATACGCGCATGGGTTGACGGCGGGCGCGGTGGCTACCGTGACATCGCCGCAGCGGCCGGAGGGGGAATCATCTCCCATATTCTCCCATTGCGCGATGGCGGTATCATCTATGGCGCAGCCAACCCGGCCTTCGGAGTGATTGATGCGAGTGACACGCGGCAGCTTCTCACCACTGTTGCGATTGCCAATTACATGGGCTTAGGACAGGGCTTTCTTCTCTCGCCTGACGGCACGGGTGTCGGCTTTGCTTATAAACTGTTAGGCCAATCGCCCGCCCGCTTCTCATTCGCCGATCGCAAGCTGGACACGGCTCCAGCCGGAGGCTTGAACTGGCTTCCGCCAAAGACAGAAGACAGCAACATCCGCGTTACCGAGTTGTTCAACACCTACACACCCAAGCTCAATGGCACACCGCTCAAGTTTGAGCAGCATGAGTGGTCGCGTAGCCTTGCTCTCGCACCGGACAAAAGCGCGTTCCTGCTGGGCACGCAATTATATCTCCGCCTCTTTCACCGCGGCGGTGCTGAAAGGTGGAAGGTAGAAGGTCCCGGCGATGCATTGGCGGTGAATATCTCGTCGGACGGCAAGCTAGCAGGTGCTGCTTTTGACGACGGCACGATTCGCTGGTATCGCATGACGGATGGCAAGGAGTTGCTCGCCTTCTTCCCGCACGCCGACCGCAAGCGTTGGGTGCTGTGGACGCCGCAGGGCTACTACGACGCTGCGCCCGGCGCGGAGGATTTGATCGGCTGGCACGTCAACAATGGCAAAGAGCAAGCCGCCGACTTCTTCCCCGTCAGCCGGTTCCGCAGCGTCTACTACCGGCCTGATGTCATCTCGCGCGTACTCACCGTCGGCGATGAGGCGGAAGCGTTGCGGCTGGCCGACACCGAGGCCGGGCGCAAGCGGCAGGAGACGGAAGTACTCAAACGATTGCCGCCGGTGGTTTCGATCATTGCGCCGAGTGAAGGCGCGGAGGTTTCAAGCACGACCGTGACGGTGCGTTACGAAGCGCGGACGCCGTCGGGCGAGCCGGTGACGGCGGCTTGGGCGTTGGTAGACGGGCGACCGGTGAGCGACGTGCGAGGGCAAGGGGTGAAGCCCGCAGCAGGGCAGAGCTTGCAGGTGACAATTCCGGAGCGCGATTGCGAGATTGCCGTGATCGCTGAAAACAAGTTTGCCGCGAGCGTGCCTGCCGTCGTGCGGTTGCGGTGGCGCGGGCGCACCGTGGCCGAAGAGTTTGTCGTCAAGCCGAAGCTATATGTGCTGGCCGTTGGCGTTAGCAAATATGCCAACCCGAATGTGCAGCAATTGAACTTCGCCGCCAAAGATGCGCGCGATTTTGCGGCGGCGTGGCAGCGGCAGAAAGGCGGGCTGTATCAGGATGTGATCGTTAAGGTATTGGCCGACGAACAGGCGACAAAGGACAGCGTACTCGACGGCTTCGAGTGGATTTTGCGCCAGACGACGAGCAAGGACGTGGCGATGATCCTGCTGGCCGGGCATGGCGACAACGACGCTTATGGCGATTACTTCTTCTGCCCGCACGGCATTGACCCCGACAAGACGCTGCGCACGGGCGTGCCGTTCACCGAGATCAAAAAGACGGTCGAGCGGCTGGCGGGCAAGGTGGTCGTTTTCGTAGACACCTGTCATTCGGGCAACGTCTTCGGCACGATGGCACGGCGCGGTTCGCCGGACATCGTGGGCATGGTCAATGAATTGTCGAGCGCGGAGAACGGCGCGGTCGTCTTCGCCGCTTCAACAGGGCGGCAGTTTTCCTACGAGCGCGCGGAGTGGAACAACGGCGCATTTACCAAAGCCGTACTCGAAGGCGTGGGCGGCGGCGCGGATTTCAAACGGGTTGGCAAGATCACCGTCAATATGCTCGACGCCTTCATTTCTGAGCGCGTCAAGGAACTGACCGGCGGGAAGCAGACGCCGACGACTACCAAGCCGAAGACGGTGCCAGATTTTCCGATTGCGGTGAAGCAGTGAGGACTGGTCGGTAGTTTTGCGGGCGAAAGCACTTGGTTCTTTGATGAGTTCATTCAATCGCTGCCTTGGCTTGTCCTTGCCAAAGCCGAGCCGACCTTGCGCGAATTGGCGAATGCGCAAGTGGTCAGAAAGCTGATTCCGTCGGCATCCGGCGACCTGGACATCAAGCGGCTCAAATATACGCGCGACGAGGCGAATGCCCTGATGGCATTGGTGCTGGCGTTGGTTCCGGCGCGCGAGGCGATGCAGGCGCTCGATTTCGACGCGACGCGCGCGCTGGTCGAGAGCGAACGGTTGAGCCAATACCGCTACGTGCATTTCGCTACGCATGGGCTGGCCGACAGCGAGCGGGCGGAGTTGTCTACGATTGTGTTGTCGCTCTTCGACGCACAGGGGCGGACGGTGGACGGCTTCCTGCGCGCGCACGAGGTCTTCAACCTGAACCTGCCGGCGGAACTGGTGGTGCTGAGCGCCTGCGAGACGGGCTTGGGCAAACAGGTCAAGGGCGAAGGGCTGGTGAGCCTGACGCGCGGGTTTATGTACGCGGGCGCGGCGCGCGTGGTGGTCAGTCTGTGGGCGGTGAATGACCGGGCTACGGCGGAATTGATGTCCGGCTTTTACCGCAAGATGTTGCACGAAGGGCAGCGTCCGGCGGCGGCCTTGCGCGCGGCGCAGCTTGAACTGTGGCGCGACAAACGCTGGGAAGCGCCGTATTACTGGGCGGCGTTTACG
>JAYSVR010000291.1:0-17921 GCA_043718445.1 Acidobacteriota bacterium
GCGCGCGTTGCGGCAACAGATCGCGTTTGCCGCGCCGACGAACGGACGCATTTTGATTTACGGCGAATCGGGTACGGGCAAGGAACTCGTCGCGCGCGCAATGCACGCGCAATCGCTGCGCGCGAATCAGCCCTTCATCGAAGTCAATTGCGCCGCCATCCCCGAAGAGTTGATCGAATCTGAACTTTTCGGCCACGTCAAAGGCGCGTTCACGGGCGCGACGCAAAGCAAACGCGGCAAGTTCGAACGAGCCGATGACGCTACGTTATTTCTCGACGAAATCGGCGACATGAGTTTGAAGACGCAATCGAAAGTCTTGCGTGCGTTGGAAGAACAACGCTTCGAGCCAGTCGGCTCTGAAGCCACGATCAATGTGGACGTGCGTGTCATCGCGGCTACGAATAAAAAACTCGAAGAGGAAATCGAACGCGGTCACTTTCGCGCCGACTTGTTCTATCGCTTGAACGTGATTCCGTTTGAGTTGCCGCCCTTGCGCGAACGCCTCGAAGACGTGCCGCTCTTGATCGAACATTTCAGCCGCGAGTTCGCGCGCGTGAATGGCCGCCAGTCCCGAACCTTTGACGACTCGGCACTCGAACGGCTGCAAACTTATAGCTGGCCCGGCAACGTACGCGAGTTGCGCAACACCGTCGAGCGCGTAGTCATTATGCAAGCCCGCGACACCGTCACCGCCGATGACTTGCCGATGTTGGGAACCGATGCGCCGCCTGCCGCGAGTTACAATTTCGATTCTTACCGCGAAGCCGCCGACGCTTATGAACGCGAATATATCGCACGCAAGCTCGCCGATGCCGACGGCAACGTCAGCCGCACCGCCGAGCTGATGAACATTGATCGCAGCCATCTTTATCGCCGCATGCGCGCGCTCGGCATTCAGCGTCCGCCCGAAAACGGCACGTAGCGTAGGCTTCAGCCTGCGACCGTTGGGTAGACTTCAGTCTGCCCAAAATTCACCTTGCGCGTCATTCATACGAACCTTAAACTGCCGCGCATAGTGTCAAACGTACACTAACTTTAATTCACCACAATTTTCAGGAGCATTTTTATGAGCAGCACCGTTGCCAGTCCCGCGCTTACGCCGCAAGTCACGCTGAACCCCGGCGGCGGCATCAAAAAGATTCAAGACTATCTCACCTTGAGTGAACAAGAACTTAGCCAACGCATCGAGCGCGCGCGCCAGCAACTCGGCGACCGCGTAGTCATTCTCGGCCATCATTACCAACGCGATGACGTCATCGCGCACGCCGATTTCACGGGCGATTCGTTCAAGCTCGCGCAACAAGCCAAGACGCGACCGAAGGCCGATTACATCATTTTTGCGGGCGTACATTTCATGGCCGAGTCGGCTGACATCCTGAGCGGCGCGCATCAAAAAGTGATTTTGCCTGATCTGGCGGCGGGCTGTTCGATGGCGGATATGGCGCAAGTCGAACAGGTCGAATCGGCTTGGGAACAACTCGCTGACTTGGGCATTACGTCACTGCTGCCGATCACGTATATGAATTCGTCCGCCGCGATCAAAGCGTTCTGCGGCCAGCGCGACGGCGTCGTATGCACTTCGTCGAACGCCGTGCCGCTGTTTGACTGGGCGCTCAAACAACGCGAGCGATTGTTTTTCTTTCCCGACGAACATCTGGGCCGCAACACGGGCGTGAAATTCGGCATCGGTCTGGATGAGATGGCGGTGTGGGATCCGCGCTTGCCGTTGGGCGGCAATACGGTCGAGCAAATTCAGAAAGCGCGGCTGTATTTATGGAAAGGTTTTTGCTCAGTTCACGGACGCTTTCTGCCGCGCCACGTTGATGACCGCCGCGCCGAACACCCTGACATCAAGGTGTTAGTGCATCCTGAATGCAAATATGAAGTCGTCGTCAAATCAGACTTGCACGGCTCGACGGAATACATAATCAAAACGATCAAAGAGGCTCCCGCTGGCAGCAAGTGGGCAGTAGGAACCGAACTCAATCTCGTCAATCGCCTTGCCCAACAAAACCCTGACAAGTTCGTCACGTTGCTCGCGCCTGACTTGTGTATGTGCGCGACGATGTTTCGCATCTCGCCCGAAAACCTGTTGTGGTCGCTTGAAAACCTCGTCGCCGGACACGTCGTCAATCAAATCAAAGTGGATGACGAAACCGCCAAGTGGGCACTGATCGCGCTCGACCGCATGCTTGAGTTGCAATGAGGCTCAACGAATTGTCGTTTTGACGTTGGCCTATGAGTTTCAATGATTGTCCATTGTCCATTACACCTTGCCCATTGTTATGCAGAAGAAAAGCCTCTCTCTGCATAACAATGAGCAAGGTGTAATGGACAATGGACAATGATTTCGTTTTCACCGAGGTCGTGCAGTCTCACGCAAAACTGCAAGTCGCTATAAGTCACGTTATACGCGCACAAAAATTTCCTCACCCTCAATTTTGACTTCATACGTCGAGATTTTCATGCCTGGCGCGGTTTCGCTCGCGCCCGTCAGTAAACAAAAATCGAACAGATGAAAAGGGCATAAAACCTTTGTGCCTGATGGGTCGAGAAAGCCTTCGCCGAGCGAAGCGCCGCGATGCGGGCAAAAGTCATTGACCGCGCGATAGGTTCCATCAACGTTGAACAGGGCGATGTCTTCGCCGCCTGCCGTGACCGTTTTACCGGTGCGCGGCGGAATCTCATTCGTAGCGGCTACGCGATAAAATTGAGGTTCGTGATTCATAGGTTGGGCGATTATACCGTTGGCGCGCAGCGTTGCTAGACGGTCATTTGAGCCGATGCTAAAGTGCCGTGACTTCAAGCTATGGCAAATTCCAACGCAAAATTAGTGGCGGCGCTTTTCACCGAAAACGAAGTGTTGAGCGTGAGCGATCTCAACGAGCAGATCAAAGAATTGCTCGAAAGCGAATTCTTTGCCGTTAACGTGCAGGGCGAGATTTCCAATTTCAAAAAGCATACGTCGGGGCATTGGTATTTCACGCTCAAAGACCAGAACTCGCAATTGCGCGGC
Organism: Acidobacteriota bacterium; assembly: GCA_043718445.1. Taxonomy (GTDB): domain Bacteria; phylum Acidobacteriota; class Blastocatellia; order RBC074; family RBC074; genus JACPYM01. Next base: position 3,017 of record JAYSVR010000291.1, read on the forward strand.
GTATTCTTTCGCCAATGGAATCGCCTGTTGCGCTTTGAACCTGAGAATGGATTGGAAGTTCGCGCGCGCGGACGCATCAGCGTTTATGAGCCGCGCGGCGAATACCAAATCATGGTCGAGACGCTCGAACCGGTGGGCGTGGGTACGTTGCAACTCGCGTTTGAACAGCAGGTGAAACGGCTCGCGGCAGAAGGACTTTTTAACGAAGCCCGCAAGCGCAAGCTGCCTACTTTTCCGCGCCGCGTGGGGATTGTGACTTCAGCGGTAGGCGCAGCGCTGCGCGACGTTTTGCAAATTCTCGAACGGCGCAATCCGCTGGTGAACGTGTTGATCGCTCCGGTGCGCGTGCAGGGCAACGGCGCGGCGGCTGAGATTGCCGATGCGATTAAGTTGCTCAACAAGTTCTCTCAAAAACAAGCTGAACCACTCGACGTAATCATCGTCGGACGCGGAGGCGGTTCAGCCGAAGACCTGTGGGCGTTTAACGAAGAAGTCGTCGCGCGTGCGATTTTCGATTCAGCGATTCCCATTGTTTCGGCGGTAGGCCACGAGACCGACATCACGATTGCCGATTTGGTCGCGGATGTGCGCGCGGCGACGCCGTCGGCGGCGGCGGAGTTGGTTTCGGCGGAAGCGAAAGCATTGGTCAATCGCATCGAAACGCTCGCGCAGAATTTGCATCGCGCGATGGTTTTCGATTTGCTGCAACGCAAAAACCGCGTGCGCGAATTGGTCAACAGTCGCGGCTTTACCGCGACGGCGCAATCCATCGTGACGCTGGCGGCGCGCAACCGCGAACTCGAAAAGCGCGCGGTAGACGGCCTGAAAAACACTTTGCAACAAACGCGCTGGCGTTTGTATGACGCCGAGCGCCGCTTGGCTGCGACAGACTTTCGCGCGCCGTTGACTGACAAACACGCGCGACTGGCTGCGGTCGAAAAACGTATGCAAACCGTCGCGCAGCGTTTATTCGCCGAACGCAAGCACGCGCTCGCGTTGGCGGCAGGCAAGCTCGATGCGCTTTCGCCGCTGGCGGTGTTGGGGCGCGGCTATGCGCTCGTGCGTGACGAAGCGGGCAAGCTGGTTACGAAAGCTGCACAATTGACTGCCGACCAACGCATCAAGCTGCGGTTGGTAGATGGAGAGAAAGACTGTCAGGTGACTTAACGCCCTGCGGCTGTAGCACAAGATGGCATCTTGTGCTACAGCCGCGCAGGAAATTCGCTATGCCAAAACCCCTCAAAGACAAAACGCCCGGGTTTGAAGAAACCCTCGGCTCGCTCGAAACCATCGTCGCCCAACTCGAATCAGGCGAACTGCCGCTCGAACGCGCGCTCGAACTTTTTGAAGAAGGCGTGAGCCTCACGCGCAACTGCCAACAGCAACTCGAAGACGCCGAGCGCAAAGTCGAATTGCTATTGCGCGAACGCGGCGAGATCAAAGTCGTTCCGTTTGAACCGAAGGCCGAAACGACGGCGAGCGAACCAACTCCGCCAGCACTTGCCAGCGTGTCGCCTGTTGCTGCGCCAGTTATCGCTCCAATTGTCGCAAGTGATTTCGACGACGACATTCCGTTCTAACGCATGCCGCTGAACCTCAACGATTATTTCAAACAAAACATCGTTCGCGTAGACCAATGGCTCGACCGTTTGTTGCCCCGTGTCGAAACGCCGCCTGCCAAAATTCATGAAGCGATGCGTTACAGCGTGTTTGCGGGCGGTAAACGGCTGCGTCCGATCTTGGTGATTGCGGCGGGCGAACTGTTCGCCGCGCCCGAAGCCGAGTTGCTGCCGACGGCTTGCGCGCTCGAAATGATTCACACTTATTCGCTGATTCACGACGATCTGCCCGCGATGGATGACGACACGTTGCGGCGCGGGCGGGCTACGAATCACGTCGTTTATGGCGAGGCGCTGGCGATTCTGGCGGGCGATGCTTTGCTGACGCAGGCTTTTATCGCACTGTCGGGTTACGCGACGACGAACGACGTGCGGAAGGTTCGCGTCATGGCCGAAGTCGCTCAGGCAGCGGGTACGGTTCGCGCGCTGATTGGCGGGCAGGTGCTGGACATCGAACACGAAGGCGATCTGACCGTGACCGGCGCGCAACTCGAAGACATTCATCGCGCGAAAACCGGGGCGTTGATTCGTTGTGCGATTCGTGTGGGAGCGATCATCGGCGACGCTTCAGAAAGCGAATTGGCGGCGCTGACCGAATACAGCGAGAAAGCAGGGCTGGCGTTTCAGGTAGCCGATGACGTGTTGGACGCGACCGCGACGAGCGAAGCGTTGGGTAAAACGGCGGGCAAAGATGCGGCGGTGAATAAAGCCACTTACACCGCGCTTTATGGCGTAGACGGCGCACGCCGCCGCGCCGAACAGCTTTGCGACGAAGCCCTCGCCGCGCTGCAACCTATCGAACGCGATGCCGAAACCCTCAGCGCATTGGCGCGCTTTATCATCGCGCGCCAGTCCTAGCTTGACAGTACAAACTACGCTTCAGTAAGCTGCGCGCTTTGCAAAATGGTCGGAAAGCGTTCCGGCACAAGCAATTCAGCTTTTAAGAAATATAAGAGATAGACGACAGAGGAGATTCATTCGTTATGCCGAAGCGCACTTTTCAACCCAACAATCGCCGTCGCGCCAAAACGCACGGCTTCCGTGAACGCATGTCTACCAAAGCGGGCCGCGCGGTGATCAAGCGCCGTCGTGCCAAAGGCCGCAAACGTCTGACGCCCGCGCATTATTAAGAAGCTGACCGCCTGCCTTCTTTATTGTTAGCTAACTATTGGGCGATTGCTTTGATTTGCCGTGACGAACGCAAAGAAAAAAACTGACAAGCAAGCGCACCGCCTTTGTTCAAGCAAGCAATTTCGCAAGGTTTATCAGGAAGGCCAGCGGTTCGGTTCGCCCTATTTCACCGTGTTCACTGTGCCGAATGAGTTGCGGCAACCGCGCTATGGCATCACGGCGACGCGCAAGGTGGGCAACGCCGTAATTCGTAATCGTTGCAAGCGCCGCATTCGCGCGGCTTTTCAGCAACTCGAAAGCAAAGCGCAGGTTCACCTCATCGGCGTTGACCTCGTCATCAACGTCAAGACCGAGCTGGCAAAGGCCGAGTTCACCAGTTTGGTTGAAGCATTTGAGCGAACCTTAGTGCGCGCCGAATCGTTTTGGCGCAAGAAGTTGGATGAGCAAGCAGCGCAGGTAGAAACGCCTGTGCTCACGGCGGAGGCGTAATGAAACAAATCGCGCTTCTGCTTTTGAAATTTTATAAATACACCATGTCGCCGTTGTTGCCGCCGAGTTGCCGGTTTACGCCGTCCTGCTCTGACTATATGGCCGAAGCGATTGCGCGTTACGGTGTGTGGCAAGGTGGATGGCGCGGCTGCAAACGGCTGATGCGCTGTCATCCTTTTTCACCGGGAGGTTACGACCCTGTGAACTGACCTGAAGTAGTGGTCGCTTGTTAAGCAGTTCATAGTTGAGTTCATAGATGGAAAACGATAACCAGAGTAACCCTCGCATAGTTCCCTTTCTCATCCTTTCCTTTTTGATTTTTCTGGGTTGGTCGCTGGCTTACGAAAAATTTTTCCCGAAACCCAAACCGCAAACACCGAATAACACTGCCGTCACGGCTTCGGCTTCGCCTTCGCCGACGACTGAAGCAACCCCGGCAGTTGCGACTGCTACACCGTCTGCGCCTACGCCCCAAGTCGAATTGCGCCAGCTCAAACTCAACACCGAGTTGTGGAACGCGAGCCTTTCGAATCAAGGCGCGGTGCTGACCGAATGGACGATGACCAAGTTCACCGACGGTCAAGCGATTGATCCGCAAACGAATGGCGTCAATTTGGCTTCAGCTAAAGTCTCGCGGGAACACGGCGCGTTCTTCCGCTTTCACATTCCGTCCGATCAAGGGTTAGAGAAAGAACTTAACGAAGCGCGTTATGCGATTGAGACGACGAGCGACGCGCAAATCCAGTTAGGCAAAGGCGAAAAGCGCGAGATCAGTTTTGCTTACAGCAACAATGGTGTGACGGCGCGCAAGAAGTTCGTCTTCAAAGGACAAGGCGCAGATGGCGCATCGGGTTTCGATTTCGATTTCATCAGCGAGGTCACACGCAACGGTCAAGCGGTTGAGGCTTACGTCGTCATCGGGCCGAATTACAGCGACCACTCCGTCGTAGAAGTTTCAGCTTACAAACATGCGCCGCAAATCAGTTACGCCATTGCGACGAAAGTCTTTCGCAAGCAAGGCACAGAACTGCTAGCGCCTGCTACGGCTCAACCGCTTACTCCGAATGGCTGGTTTAGCGCCCAAGACCCTGGGGCCACGGTGAGTTGGGCAGGCGTAGACGACAACTACTTTGCAATGGTCGTCGTGCCCGACCAACCCGTAGCCGCCGTCGGCCTCAATAAACCAGTTAAAGAAACGATCAATGGCAAGACGATAGACCGCAATTATGTGTCGTCAGCGCTCAAGCTGAATAACGGACAACTCAATCACGTTTATGCTGGCCCGAAGGCGCTTGATACGCTCGAAACGATGAGTGCCAAATTCGGACTCGTCGGCAAAAGCGCCGGACTCGAAGAGATCGTCAGCTACGGCTTGCTCGATTTTTTGCCCAGCGCGCTGGTGAAACCGATTGGACGTTTCATGCTGGTCACGTTGCGCGCGATGAATCAACGCACCCACAACTGGGGTTGGGCGATTGTCTTGCTGACCATCGCGTTGAATATGGTCTTTTTCCCGCTGCGTTATTTCAGTTCGAAAAAGATGAAAGCCGCCGCCGCCATGCAACCCAAGATGAAGGCGTTGCAAGACGAGATGGCGAAACTCAGCAAAGAAGACCCGCGCACGATGGAATTGCAAAAACAGCAACTCGGCTTGATGAAAGACGCCAATCCGTTGATGGGTTGTTTGCCGCTGTTGTTGCAAATGCCTTTTTTCATTGCAGTGTTTGCCGTGCTGACCGTTTCGATTGAAGTTCGTCACGCGCCGTTTTTCGGTTGGATCAAAGATTTGTCGGCGGCTGACCCGCTCTATTTGTTGCCGATCATTATGTGCGTGACAATGATCGCGCAAACGGCGCTGACGCCTACGACGGCTGACCCGATGCAAAAGCGCATCAGTTATTTCATGCCCGTCATTCTGACTTATTTCTTCTTCATCGCGGCTCCGGCGGGCTTAGTGCTTTACTGGATGGTCGGCAACCTGGTTGGCGTCGGACAGCAGTTTGTTATAAATAAGCTCACCAGTAAGAACATTCCTGCGGCAGCAATGGCAGATAGCACTGCCGTTAAAAACGCCGTAGCCAAAGCAGAAAAGAAAAAAAGCAGCAAAAGCGGCAAGTAAGTAGGAGAGAAAATCATGCCTGAACCCACAGAACCCACAGAACCCACAGCAGTTATAGAAGACGACATTGAAGATTTCTCGGACGTAACGCCCGATGTCGAAGAGTTCGTGAAAGAACTGATTGATAAGTCTTCGCTCGACTTGCGCGCTACAATTACGCAGCCCGAGCCTGACACCATTCACGTCGCCTTTCAGGGCTTCGACCTGGCGCTGCTGCTCGGACACAACGCCGAACTGCTCGACGCCTTTCAATACATCGCGCGCCGCGCCTTTGCCGAAGAAGTCGCCGACGGTTTGCAGATTGATTTCGACGCGAACGGTTACCGCGAATCGCGCCTGAACGAACTCGAACTGATGGCGGAAAAGGCGGCAGAAAAAGTGAAGACCACACGCGTGCCTTTTGTCTTCGATCCGATGAACGCGCAAGACCGCCGCATCATCCACATGGCAATTGTGGACTTCGAAGGCATCCGCACCGAGAGCGAAGGCGAAGGCCAAATGCGCCGCGTCAAAATCGTCGCCGCTTAAAATAGACAGGATTAACAGGATTTTCAGGATGAACAGGATTAGCTTCGGAGGTTGAATGACAACCGTTGAAACATCCTGTCAATCCTGCAAATCCTGTTAATCCTGTCGAATTCCTCAAAATTCCAAATGAATGAATCTCAGCGAATTCAAAACGCCAAACACAACCATCGCTGCGATTGCCACGCCGCCCGGACGCGGCAGCGTCGGCGTGATTCGCATCAGCGGTGACGAAGCCCTTGCCGTGACGCAACGCCTCTTAGCCAAGCCCGTTGAATTCACGCCCAACCTAACGACCTTTCATCGGGTTTACAGTCTAGGCACTGGCGAACTGCTCGACGAAACGCTCATCACTTATTTCAAAGCGCCGCATTCATTCACTGGCGAAGACGTGATCGAAATCGCCTGTCACGGCGCACCCGTCGTATTGGTCGAAGTCTTGCGCCTGCTCAAATCGTTTGGCGTAGCGTTCGCGCAACCCGGTGAATTCTCAATGCGCGCCTTTCTCAATCGTCGCCTTGATCTTGCGCAAGCCGAAGCCATCAACGACCTGATTCATGCCCAGACTGGCTACCAAGCTCGTATCGCCGTGCGTCAGTTGCGCGGCGAGCTCTCGCAACAACTGCAACCGCTTAAGCAGGAACTCACCGACCTGATCGTCTATTTCGAATCGTCCGTCGAATTTGTCGAAGACGATCTTGCCGCGCTCGACCTGCAACGATTCAATCAACGCATTGATGGATTGATCGAACGGCTCGAACGCATGCGCGCGAGCTTCCGTCTCGGACGCATCATTCGCTCCGGCATCAAGCTCGCTATCATCGGGCGACCTAACGTAGGCAAGTCATCGCTTTTCAACGCGCTGCTCGGCACTGACCGCGCCATCGTGACCGAAGTCGCAGGCACTACGCGCGATATGTTGAGCGAGAGCTTTTCGCTCAACGGCATTCCGGTTCACCTGATGGACACCGCCGGCATTCGCTCGACTGATGACGTAATCGAACGCATCGGCGTCGCACGCTCAAAAACCGCCATCGCCGAAGCTGATTTCGTCCTCGGCGTTTGTTCGCTCGAAGCTCCGCTGTCAGACGAAGACAAAACCTTGTTCACAGAATCGCCCGCGCATCTGTTCGCGCTGAACAAAAGTGATCTCAACCGCGAATGGCCTGCCGCCGATTTAGCTTGGCTGCGCGAGCGAGCCGCCGTGCAACAGGTTTCCGCACAAACCGGCGACGGCCTCGAAGCCTTGCGACAAACGATCTATCAACAACTCCTGAGCCAAGCGCCTGCCAGTTTTGAAGACGCGCTCATCACCAACGAACGCCACTACGACGCGGTTGAACGTACGCTGGCCGCGCTGCGCCAATCACAAGACGCGCTCGCGTCAGGCTTCACCGAAGAGATCGCGCTCAACGGCTTGCATCAGGCTTTGCGCGCGCTGGGTGAAATCACGGGCGAGACTTTGCTGGCAGATATTTTGAATCAGATTTTTGCTACGTTTTGTATTGGGAAGTGAAAGGCTCTGTGCCTTTTGACAGCTTGGCGAAGCGAGGATATACGTCGGCTATCCGTTTACGTTCTGAGGTAACAAACATGGTCACAAAAGTTCAAAAATGGGGCAACAGTCAGGGATTGAGACTGACTAAACTCGTTCTTGAAAGCGGGAGCATTGCCATTGGCGATGACGTAAAAGTCATCGTCGGCGAAGAACAGATTACGATTAAGAAAGTCGCCAAGCCGAAGTTCAATCTAGCCGAAATGGTGAAGCGAATGCCTCGTGACTACCAAGTGCAGGAAGAACCTTTTGGTAAACCTGTCGGGCGCGAAGAATGGTAAATGCTGGCGGCAGTTAAGTGAGGGGCGAATCTATCCATGAAAGTTTATCTTGATACATGCAGCTTGCAGCGCCCTTTGGATGCGAAGAATCAACTTCGCATATTGCTCGAATCGGAAGCAGTATTGGCGCTCATCGCTCTTTGCGATTCGGCCCAGATCGAACTCGTATCTTCGGAGGCGCTATTATTTGAAACGATGCGAGCCGTTGATGTGACGCGGAAAGAGTTTGCGCTAGAGGTGTTGCAAAAGGCTGCGCATTTCATTCAGGTAGATGCCAACGTTCAAACCAGAGCGAACGCACTCAACCGCAAAGGCATCGGCGCTTTGGACGCGCTGCATCTGGCGCTGGCTGAAAAGGCGCAGGTAGATTATTTTTGCACCTGTGACGATAAGTTTTTGAAAAAGGCGAAATTGTTTTGCGCCGCGCCGATGAAAGCGGTTTCGCCGATCACGCTGATTGAGGAGTTTGAATTATGACGATTGAGACCAAACCTTTGGCAGAAATCACGCAGGAAGCGGTTGGCATTCTGTGCAAGCAGATGGGCGTAGCGAATACGCTACGCTTCATTAACCAGTATGCTGCTGGGCATGGGAACTACACCGAAGAACGCCGCACACTTTATCAAGACAGAACGGTGGATGACCTCGTCGCTGAGATTGAAAAAGACCGATTGTGCACTCAGACCGAAGGCTCATACTAACAAACCGAATAGCCTTGGGTTGAGCCTTGTATTGAGTCAGTTTTTCTCACCTGCGAATTGAAAAGGCAGCCAGCTTCGTATCCCTTGTCACCTTTTCCCTTAGGAACGGCTTGGAAATAAGAGCGCCAATTCACCGCAGAGGCGCAGAGGTCTCGCAGAGTTACCGCAGAGACCGAGAGAATCTCTTTCTTCTCTGCGAAAACTCTGCGAGACCTCAGCGCCTCTGCGGTGAATTGTGATTTGGCAGTTTTATTTCCGAGTCAATCCTTCGCTCCACGTGAAGGCGTGTGAGGAACAAGCAATATGCAAAAGACCGATAACATCATCATCGTAGGCGGCGGCTTGGCGGGCTTGACCGCCGCCGTAATGCTCGCGCGCGCGAACCGTCGCGTGACGTTGTTGGAAAAAGCTGCGCACGTGGGCGGACGCGCGATGACCAGTCACGAGCAGGGCTTTGCTTTCAATCTGGGGCCGCACGCGCTCTATGCCGAAGGCGCGGCGGCGCGTACGTTCAAAGCGTTGGGCATTCAATACACCGCGCATCGTCCGCAGTTGGGCGGTTACGCGCTGGTTGAAGGGCGGCGCGAAACCTTTCCGTCGGGCGCGCTTTCGTTGATGACGACGGGCTTGTTCTCTACGGTTGAAAAGTTCGAAGCCGGGCAATGGCTGACCAAGTTGGGCAAGCTCGACGTGAGCAATTTGCAGGGCGTGACGTTGCACGACTGGTTAGAGAGCAACCTTCGGCATTTGCGCGTGAGGCAGTTGATACAGGCATTGGCGCGGCTGACGACTTATGCCGGAGACGCGCAACGCCAAAGCGCGGCGGCAGCCATTGCGCAAATTCAACTCGGCATTTCATCAGGCGTGCGCTACGTGGACGGCGGATGGCAAACGTTGGTGGACGGCTTGCGCGAGGCGGCGTTGGCAGCGGGCGTGACGATTGAAACCGGTCAACGCGCGCAATCCGTCATGGTTGAACAAGGCCGCGTGCAGGGTGTCGCACTGGCGGATGAATCAATGCGTGCTGCCCCAGCCGTCATTATCGCGGCGAGTCCGCCAGAGGTAATTTCGATGACCGAATCGTTCGCGCCTGCCGCTTGGTCGCAACAATTGAAAGAGTTGATTCCGGTCAAAGCCGCTTGTCTTGATGTTGCGCTATCACGCTTGCCGCAACCCGATGCGCGCTTTGGGTTGGGCGTAGACCAGCCCTTTTACTTTTCCGTTCATTCGGCGACGGCACAGCTTGCTCCGGCAAATGGTGCGTTGATTCACGTAGCCAAATACCTGATGACGGATGAAACGACTTCGGCCAAGTCGCTCGAAGCCGAACTCGAACAGGTACTCGATCTGATGCAACCCGGCTGGCGCGAGGTGTTGGTCAAGCGACGCTTTATGCCTGCGCTGACGGTGAATCACGCGCTGGTGACAGCGGGAACGACGGGGCGACCTGAAGTCAGTGTGCCGAGCGCCGCAGGCTTATTCATCACGGGTGATTGGGTTGGCGCGGAAGGCCAACTCGCCGATGTCAGCGTAGCGAGCGCCGTCAGTGCCACACAACAAGTTGTCTTGAACCAATAAAAACCTTATCAGCCAAGCAAAGCCCTTGTGGTAGACTGGGCGGCACATCGGTGGCGAGCCTGCTACTTGTTGCCTGTGCTTAGGTTTACGATCAGATAAAACTGTCACGCTGTCCCGTGTTTTACGCGTGCGGGCATTCCATCACTTGGCAACGTTTCCCCCGAAACGACCGCAAGCTTCGCAAAAATTCAATGGCTGAATACTGGTCACAATTCGTCTGGTTCTGGCCCACGCTCACGTTGCGTGACGTGCTGGACGTGGCGTTGGTGGCCTTTCTGATTTACGAATTGCTGCGGTTGGTTCACGGCACGCGCGCCGTGCAAATGTCGGCCGGCTTGGGGTTGGTGGCGTTGCTTTATCAGCTTTCGATCTGGCTGGGACTCACCACCGTTCAATGGCTGTTGCGTACGGCGGTTTTGTATCTGGGCTTCGCCGTCATCGTACTTTTTCAACACGAAATCCGTTCGGCGCTCATGCAACTGGGCAAGAACATACGGCTGCCGATGTTACGCACGCGCAAGCGACTGAATACGTTTGGCGATGAGTGGTACGACGACGTAGTGATGGCCGCCAATACGCTCTCGACCGAAAAGATCGGCGCGCTGATGGTCTTTGAACGCGACGTGGGTTTGCGCAACTTGATCGAAGGCGGCATCAAGATTGACGCCACGCTGACGTATGACTTGCTGGTAACGATTTTTAATACACACACACCTTTGCACGACGGCGCGGTCATCGTCAGCAACGGACGCATCGCAGCGGCCTCGTGTTTTTTGCCGCTCACGCAAAACCCGCAAGTCTCGCGTGAACTCGGTACGCGGCATCGTTCGGGCATCGGCGTGACCGAAGACACAGACGCTTTCGCCGTCATCGTGTCAGAAGAAACCGGCGCGATTTCGTTTGTCGTCGAAGGCCGCCTGTTGCGCAACCTTGATGGGCCACGACTGCGTCGCCTGATTCAATCGGCGATGGAACCGTGGCGCACCGAGGCTGAAACCGAAGCGCAGGAAGAAGAAGAACGCGCACGGCAGCGTGAACTCGACGAGATCATCGCTTCGACCAAAGCGAGTCGCCGTCAGGCGGTCGCCGAAGAATAAGAAATCAAGATGCCGCAAAGTGGATTCAAATTAGTACGCTGGAAAGTGTGGGGCTTGCGCGTGCTGGCCGTAGTGCTGGCGCTGTTGATCTTTCTCATTGCGCGCCAACCCACCAGCGAAGTGCGCGTGGTCGGCGTGTCGGTCGAATACATCAACATCCCTGCGGGACTCGAACTCACGGGCGATATTCCGCAAACCGTCAGCGTCCGGCTCAGAGGCCCACGCGATGTGGTGCGCGGCCTGCCTCCCACACAACTCGCGGTCGAAGCCGACCTGCGCGACAAAGTTGCGGGCGAGCGCAACGTGCAATTGCAAACCAGTGACATGAACTTGCCCAGCAACGTGCAGGTCGTACGCGTAGAGCCGGTGAGCTTGCGGCTTAAGCTCGAACCTACGTTGCGCAAAAAGATTAAAGTCGAAGCGCCCGCTACGCCCGCCGACGAAGGTTTCGAGGTAACGCACATCGTCATCGAACCTGAAATGATCGAAGTCGAAGGCCCGGCCTCTATCGTCGCCAACGTCGCGTCACTCAAGACCGAAAGCATTTCGCTGAAAGGCCATCGTCAGGATTTCATCGAAACGCTCGAAGTCGAATATCCGCACAACGGCTTGCGGCTCGTGAGTTCAAACAAAGTGAAAGTCTCAGTCGCGCTCGCAGCGCGCAGCAACAAAGACCATCAGAACAATCAAGCGAACGAGGTGAAAGTGAAGCGGTAAATGCGCCGCTTCGCGGAAGGAAGTTTTATGGGTGATTTTTTTGGTACGGATGGAATTCGCGGCGTAGCGGGACAAGCTCCGCTGGATGCCGCAACGGTTGAACGCATCGGTTATTCGCTGACGCGGCATTTAGCGAAACAACTCGGACGCGCGCCGCAACTCATCATCGGACGCGATACGCGCGAGTCGGGCGACTGGCTCGAATCCGCTATCGCGCGCGGCATCGTGACCGCGCAAGGCACAGCGCGTTCGGCGGGCGTCATCACTACGCCGGGCGTAGCTTGTCTCACACGCAAACTTAACGCCGATGCGGGCATCGTGCTGTCGGCCTCGCATAATCCTTTCACCGACAACGGCATCAAGGTTTTCGCTCCTTCGGGGCGCAAGCTCGACGACGCGATGGAACTCGCCATCGAAACCGATCTCAAAGCCGGTGACTTTCCGGCAATGCCAAAGACAACGGAAGACACGACGCTCGCTGTCGAATCGGACTTGCAGGAAATCTATCTGGCTTTCTTACGCGATGAGATTGGCGCGGGCGTCAATCTCGCGGGCTTGCGGTTCGTGTTGGATTGCGCGAATGGCGCTGCTTACGCGCTTGCGCCGCGTTTGTTCAGCGCGCTGGGCGCAGAGATCATCGCCATCAACGCCGAACCTAACGGACGCAACATCAATCTTGATTGCGGTTCGCTGCATCCTGAAAAGTTGCAAGCCGCCGTCAAAGCGCACAACGCGCACGCCGGCCTTGCTTTCGACGGCGACGCTGACCGCTTGACGATGGTTGATGAACTCGGCAACGAAGTGGATGGCGACAACATTCTTTTTGTGGTCGGCACCTATCTCGCCGCGCAAAATCAACTGGCAGGCAATCGCGTAGTCGCCACCGTCATGAGCAATCTGGGGTTGGAAGTCGCGCTGCGCGAACGCGGCATCACGCTCGCGCGCACTGCGGTTGGCGATAAAAACGTACTCGATGAATTGATGACCAACGGCGGCAGCGTCGGCGGCGAACAATCGGGCCACGTGATCTTTCCCGAAATCAGTCTCGCGGGCGACGGCATGCTTTCTGCGCTCGAAGTGCTGAAAGTTATGAGTGCGACGCAACAAAGTCTCAGCGCCTTGTGCAGCGGCTTCACGCGCTATCCGCAAGTCATCGTCAATGTGAAAGTCACGAGCAAACCTCCGCTTGAAACCATTGCGCCCGTACAAACTGCCATCGCCATCGCCGAACGCGAACTCGCCGACACAGGCCGTGTACTCGTGCGTTATTCCGGCACTGAATTCAAAGCCCGCGTGATGATCGAAGGGCCAGAACAATCCCTGATCGAACGCCACGCTCAACACATAGCCAACGTGATCGAAAACCATTTGGCGATTGCCGCAAAGTGAATTCAAGCAAAACCTCTGGCGGACTTGCTTCAAGAGAACTTCAAACAGTTCGAAGCGGGCATGTCGGATGCAGTGAAAGCCGCTGCGGGGCCGAAACACGCATAGAAAGATCATTACAAAAAGTACTTCACTGTGAGCCTTACGCAGTGAAGTACTGACTTTTCAGCTTCTCTCATCCGGCAAACCTGCCAAGTGAATTTATAATTTTTTAGCCGTACAACCGGAAGGTCATTGGGCCACAACAAAAGACACTCAAGCCGAGGGCGTTGTGGTTATTGCGTTTTGCCTCGGGTTCACTTCGTTAAGCAAGAAGGTCAAAATGATGAGCAAATTTACCTGGACACTTTGGGCGATGATCGTCGTAGCGATGATTCCTGTCTGTACTTTGGCGAAAGATCAAGGGTCAGTGCTGGTTTACAACTTGTATGCTTCGCGCGCGGCCAATGACCCAGCGCAAAACACTCGCATCAGCATTACAAATACGAATGAAACGACTGGCGTAGCGGTTCATCTATTCTTTGTGGACGGAACCACTTGTCTGGTGACAGATGCTTATCTTTGCCTCGCGGCACAACAATCCGCCGCGTTTTTGGCTTCGGATGTTGATCCGGGCGTTACGGGTTACGTCATGGCTTTTGCCACCGACGCGAACGGATTGCCCATCGCTTTTGATTGGTTGATCGGTGATGAATACGTCAAGTTGCTGTCGGGGCATCAAGCCAGCCTGAGTGCGGAAGCCATTTCGGTTTTAAGTTCCCCATCCTTTTCTCTCTCAGCCGACGGAGCATTGGCGACGATCAGGTTTGACGGCGTCGGTTATGAACGGTTGCCACGAGTTTTAGCCATTGACAGTATTGCCCACCCCTTTGATGGCAACTCAACCGTTCTAGTACTCAATCACATCGGCGGAAGTTTAGCGACGAGGGTGAGCCCAGGGGGGACCATCTTCTGTTTGATTTACGATGACGCAGAAAGTGCTTACAGCTCTAGCATCTTATTTTTTAATTCCTGTCAGGTAGTTAATACTTTCTCTAATAGTTTCCCACGTACTTTGGGGTTCAGTTTCCCCATGATTATATCCCATGGAAGAACGGGCTGGGTTAAGCTTTGGAATAATACAAACGCGCTCTCATATTTTGGCGCAGTGTTGAATCGTAACAATCGTGCTGAGACAACCGCTTTTAACGGCGGACACAACCTTCACAAGCTCACCTTGAACCCCATCTCATTTATACAAATTCCGATTGCTCCGCCGCGTTGTTAAACCGGAGCGATTTCATCGGCTGTAAAAAAAAATTAGGGCTGCGTTTCGTTAGAAGCGCAGCCCTTTTTCAGGACGACTTGATGATGTTACTAAACGAGCCAATGAACATGATCTCAACCGTTTCTGCACTCGCGGTTAAAACCATTCGACACAACCGTTGAAAAACTGCCAACGGGTTTATGAGTCCAGCGGGTATAAATGAAATGGTGGTGCAAGAGGTCGTCGCCCTTGCGCCGCTTTATAAAAAGAACGTGAATCGCAGCGAGTGAGCTACGCTTAAAAAAACGTAGCCCACTCGCTACTGAGCTTTAGCGTGTGATCGAAAACTCACCCCAGCAAAACCAAAAGACGGTTTCACCGCTAAAGCCAAAAGTGCGGTCATTCTAACGATGACTTTCAATGAGACTCGTTGGCACCGATATAACGTGGGCCTCACTCGT
>JAYSVR010000292.1:0-5359 GCA_043718445.1 Acidobacteriota bacterium
GCCGTGACCTATCTCGACTGGTCAATCCACAATCCGCCAAAACTAACCGCTCCTAGCGATTAGTTTGGTGGGACACACTCTTCTCATTGTTAATTGAAGACTCAGATTTAGGTTGATCTATGCTGAGTATAATTTATTGCCTTTTATTTACTTCCACGCTCGACACCAAATAAACGCCATTCACCCAAATGCCCTAGCGCGTGTGCGCCGTGTTCGGCGAAATTCAGCCCGGAGCCTGCCACTAAATCCTTAACCGTATTCGACACCAGCACTTCGTTAGGTGCGGCGTGTGAGGCGATTTGTTCGGCGAGTTCGACAGCAGTGCCTGCGGCGTGATCGGGGAAGACCGAGCATTCGCCGGTATGCAATCCGGCTTGCAGCTTTATCCCCAAACGTCGCGCGGAATCGCTGATCGCACAGGCGGCGCGGACGGCGCGGGCGGGGCCATCAAACAGGGCTACGACGCGATCTCCTGCGACGGTGAGCGCGCGGCCTTTGAACATTTCGATTTCGCGGGCGGCGTGTGATTGGTGGAGCGCGAGTTGTTCGCGCCAGCGCAGGGCTTCAACACTGTTGGCGAAGCGACTGTTATTGGCGGCGGAACCGGTGGCGCGGGTGATGAGAACGGTGGCGAGTACGCGATCGGCTTCGGTGGCGTGGCGGACTCCGGTCAGGAATTCTTCGATTTCGTCGAGGATGCTTTCCTGATCGCCGACAAAAGGCAGGTGATCGTTACCGGGTAGCTCGACGAATTTCGCGCCGGGGATTTGCTCGGCGAGATAACGGCCTTCTTCTACGCGCAAGGTTTTGTCGCCGGTACGATGGATGACGAGCGTAGGCACGCGAATGCTTGAGAGAATGGGGCGCACGTCAATTTCCGCATTCATCCGGGTGAGCGCGAGCGCCGCGCCGGGGCTGGCTCCCATACGCAAGTAAGTCGCCCACCAATCGCGGAACGCGGGGTCTTCGGCGAGGCTGGGAGCGCGGGTGTCAATGCCCACGGGGCCGCCCCAGTCGTGACGGATTTCTTCAAAGAAATGTTCGCGCTGCGCTTCGGTCGGTGCCCACGGATAATCTTCTGCCCACAGCCGCCGCGCGTAGCTGCCAATCATCACCAGCGCCGCAGTCTTTTCAGGATAGGTCGCCGAAAACAGACAACTCATCGGGCCGCCTTCTGACACGCCGCACAGCACGGCGCGCTCTGAACCAACGGCTTCCATCACGGCGCGTACGTCGTCCATGCGTTGTTCTAACGTAGGCAGTTCGTTTAACGGTACGCGGTCTGACAAGCCCGTGCCGCGCTTGTCGAACAGAATCACGCGGGCGAACGAAGCCAGCCGATTTAAGAATTTCGCAAAGGTCGGTTCCTTCCAAAACCATTCGAGGTGCGAAACCCAACCCATCACAAACACAATATCGAGCGGGCCTTCGCCGATGACTTGATAGGCGATGTTTACGTCGCCGCTGACGGTGTAACGGACTTCGGGAATCAGGTAATGCTCGCGGCTCTGATATGCAGGTGTTGAGGTTGGCGTCGGCAACGGAAGTTCGCTTAAACGCGCTTGCAGTTCGATTTCCTGTTGCAGTTGTTTGAGGTCAAGTTGCAGGTCTTTGATCGTTTGATAGCGTTCTTCGCGGTCTTTTCGCAGCGTCTTGGCGACGATGCGTTCGAGTTCGGCGGGACTGCCGGGCAACAGGTGTATGAGGCGCGGCGGTTCGTGCTCAAGAATCGCGACCATCACGTCGCTCGCCGTCACGCCATCGAAGGGCGTGCGTCCGAGCAGCATTTCGTAAAGCACAATGCCGAGGCTGAAGATGTCGCTGCGGCTGTCGCAATCAAGGCCGCGCGCCTGTTCGGGCGACATGTAATTCACCGTACCCATCACCGTGCCGGGGTCGGTGTGAACCGCCGAGAGGCCTTTACCAATTTCTTTAGTCGTCTTAGCTAACCCGAAATCCAAAACCTTCACGTAACCATCCGGCCTGACCATGATGTTTTCGGGCTTGATGTCGCGGTGTACTACGCCGGCGTGATGGGCGGCGTCGAGTGCGGCGGCGATTTGCGTGGCAAGTTGCAAGGCTTGCGCGAGTTTCATCCGGCCCTGCGCCATTCGTTGGCGCAGCGTGTGGCCTTCGATAAATTCGGTCGCCATGAAATGAATGCCACCGATGACGCCGACTTCGTGAATGGTGACGATGTTGGGATGGTTGAGCGCGCTCGCGGCTTTGGCTTCGTGGCGAAAGCGTTTGAGCCAGATTTGATTTTGCGTGAATTCGCGCGAGAGTAGCTTTAAGGCGACGCGACGTTCAAGTTGCGTGTCGTGCGCGGCATAAACTTCGCCCATGCCGCCGACACCGATGCGCGAGACGATTTCATAGCGACCGAGTTTCGTGCCGTTTTGAATTGCGCCAATCAGAGGCGTTGGAGTTTCTGCTTCGGGCGGAATCGTCGTTGATTGGGCTTGCAACGCCTGACGATGTAACGCGGCCAGCGTCAGATAAGCTCTGGTCGGTTGGTGCTGAACCTTTTTTACCGCGACCGCGAACCGGTAGCCGCGCTTGGGGACGGTTTCGATGAACTGTCCGCCGCCGGGTTTTTCGCCCAGCACTTTGCGCAACATCGAAACGTGTTGGGCGAGGTTGGCTTCTTCGACATAGGTGTCAGGCCAGATCAGTTCCATCAATTCCGCTTTGGTCATGATGTGCTTACTGTTCTCAACCAGGACAATTAACGTATCGAAGGCTTTCGGTGTGAGATTGATGATCGCGTCTTCATCTTCTTTCTTTGCGCGCCACAGGATGCGCTCAGTGGGATCAAGGCGATAGGGGGCAAATTCGTAAATCGTTCGGGCTTGTTTCGACATTGCAGGAGACTCCGACTACTACAGGGGATCGTCAGCTTGGGTTGTTACGTTTGACAGTTTCATTTCGCCACAGCCGCGCGAAAAAGTCTTGAGCGTGCAGAGCCAGTCCGAAAAAGAATTTACTGAATTCAAAGCACTTAACCTCTTTCATAACTCTTTCATAAAAATTTCAAGCGCAGCCTAAGACTTCAAAGGCCGTTTTCCCTACTTTGCCCACCGTGCAGGAATCCATCTGTGCAAACCTGAAAATCCCTGATGAGTGCGGACGCAGAGAGTCCTCACTCGTCTCCCTTTAAGCGAAGTTAAGTAAAGCCAGGAGGAAGAATTTATGAATACCAGAATGCTCAAGCTGTTTTTATGCTTGGCAACCGGAGTCGGCATAGGGCTGACGGCTT
Source organism: Acidobacteriota bacterium (assembly GCA_043718445.1). Taxonomy (GTDB): domain Bacteria; phylum Acidobacteriota; class Blastocatellia; order RBC074; family RBC074; genus JACPYM01. Next base: position 3,260 of record JAYSVR010000292.1, read on the forward strand.
ATCAGCAAATGCCGCTGGCGAGTCCCACGAGTGCCACAGCGCAGGCCAGTGCCGCTGGGGCGACGCAATCGAGTCCGATTGCCGTGTCGGCCAACGGACGCTTCGTCTGGGTCGCCAATCCTGATACCGATTCGGTTTCGGTGATTGACGCCACTAACGACGCCAACCAGAAGATCGCCGAAATTGCCGTCGGCGATGAACCCAACAACCTCGCGCTGTCTGCCGCCGGACGCGCTTATGTCGCCAACACGGTCACCGGTACGGTGTCGGTAATTGATGCGCCGAACCGCGAAGTCATCGCTTCGATTGCCGTCGGCACCGAACCTTACGGCCTTGCGCTCACGCCCAACGGCAAGAAGCTCTATGTCGTGAACGCACGCTCGAACGATATTTCGGTCATTGACACTGCGACGAACGGCGTGATCCGTACGATCACCGGCGTTGGAACCGAGCCGCGCGGCATTGCTATCACCAGCGACGGCGACGCCGACGACAACGACGAAAAAGTTTATGTCGCGGAATTCAATTCCGTAGATATCCCCGGCAAAATCATCGGCGCGGATGATTACAAAGAAGGCCGCGTCACGGTGATTGCTTCGGGCAGCGATCAAGTGTTGGGACAAGCCGTCTTGCCGCCGACGGATAACGTAGGTTTCAACTCGAACGGTTCGGCGCTCAAGCGCATCGCCGCGACCAATCCGGCGACGTTCACCGTGCCGACCGGCGCTTCGCCGAATTCGCTGAACGCGCTCGCCATCAAAGGCAATCGCGTTTATCTGCCGAACAACGCGGCTTCGGCGGATGGCCCCGTGCGTTTTAACGTGAACGTACAGCCGTTTTTGAATGTGATTGATGTGGCGACCGACAAAGAAGGCGTCGCTGACGGCAAGCCGCAATCCATCAACATGAATCGCGGCATCAACTTTGAAACTGCCAGCCCGCAAAAATTGTTTCTCGGCATGCCGTGGCATCTGGCTTTCGCGCGCAACCGCAACGAAGGCTGGGTCGTGGCTTCGGCGGCAAACATTCTCGTCAAGGTCGTGCTGGACGCGAACGGTACGCCGACGATCAACGCTCCCATTGCGGCGGGCGCAGCGAGCGGCATCATTCGCATCGCCACCGGGCAAAAACCGATTGGCGTCGCGATCAGCCCTGACGACTCGCGCGCTTACGTCGCCAACGAAGTCTCGCGCGATGTGACCGTGATTGACCTCAACACCAACCAAGTCATCACGACCGTCAGCACCGCTGCCTTGCCAAAAACCGGTACGCTCGAAGCAACGGTGCAATACGGCAAAGGCATTTTTTACAGTTCCGCTGCTGTGAATCTGCCTACGCTCGGCCCCGTCATTCCCGTAGGCCGTTTGTCGAGCGAAGGCTGGAGCGGTTGCGTTTCGTGTCACGCGAACGGATTCACCGATCAAGTCGTGTGGATTTTCGGCGCTGGCCCGCGTCGCAGTGTGCCGTTGCATGCGACCTTCAATCCGAAAGACCCGACCGACCAGAAGATTTTGAATTACTCGGCGATCTTCGACGAGGTGCAGGATTTCGAGAACAACATTCGCGGCGTTTCGGGCGGACTCGGACTCATCACATTGGCTGACGGCGTGACGCCTGATCCGACGTTGAACGCCTTCCCGTTGCCCAACACCGGACGCAACGCTTCGCTCGATGCGTTGGCGACGTTCATCGCGCGTGGCATTCGCGCGCCGATTTCCCCTGCGCGTCGGGTTTCTGCGACCAGTCGTGAAGGTCGTGAAATTCAATTGGGACGACAGCTTTTTGCGCAAGCGGGTTGCGTGAATTGCCACGGCGGCGGCGGCTGGTCGCTGGCGCGGCGCAATTACGTACCGCCTCCGGCAGCGGCTGACGTTGTCGGCGCACAAATCATCGGCTTGTTACGTCCCGTGGGTACGTTTGACCCGGCGAACGTGAACGAGATTCGTCAAAACGGTGCCGCGCCACTCGGAGCAGATGGTTACGCCGCGCCTTCCTTGTTCGGCGCGTGGGCGATGGGGCCGCTGTTGCACAACGGTTCGGCGATCACGATTGACGACATTCTCGACAACGTGACGCATCGTCGCGCCGGACAAAACCGCT